>NZ_JACBWZ010000043.1 GCF_013870595.1 Streptomyces sp. WELS2
CGGGATTGCCGGGCTGCCTGGTCAGCCTTTCGCGCACGAGGCGCCGTTGAGGGTGAAGGCGGCCGGGACGCCGTTGGCCGTGGTGGAGGAACCGTTGAACCCGAAGCTCACGGAGCCGCCGGCCGGGATGGTCTCCGTCCAGGACTCGTTGGTGGCCTTCACCTCGCTGCCCTGCTGGACGGCCTTGGCGTTCCAGACCGAGCCGAGCTTCTGGTCCCCGGGGAAGGCGAAGACGAGCTGCCAGCCCTTGACGGCCGTCGTCCCGGTGTTGCGGATGGTGACGTCCGCGTTGAACGAGGTTCCCCAGTCGCCGAGGCGGTAGTCGACCGAGCAACTCGCCGGCGCGGGAACGGATCCGCCGTCACCGAAGACGCCCGCTTCCCGGGCCGTCTCCCGGATGCCGTCGGCGCCGGAGAAGATGCGCTGTCCCCAGGCGGTGAGGTGCGCGGCATCGAAGCCGGTGGCCATGTCCAGGTACTCGACACCGCCGCCGTTGCCGCTCCAGGACCAGCCGAGGTAGCCCACACCGAACTGCCGCGCGCTGGACATGATGGCGTCCTCGTCCGGATCACCGTCCGAGTGCATGTTCCCGAATTCCCCTACGACGATGGGAAGCCGCTGCGATATGAACCGGTCAAGGTAACTTCTCACCTTGTCGGCGGTGTTGAACACGCCGTACATGTGGATCGAGAACACCGTGTTGCGATCGGGATCCGCGGCGAATACCTCGGCGGCGTGGTCGCGCATGGTGAAGGACCAGTCCTGGCCCCAGTTCGGGGCGTCCACCATCAGCGTGTGCCGGAATCCGGCCGACCGCATCCGGGCGATGGCGGACGAGGTGTCGGAGGTCCACGCCGTGTAGCCGGAATTGCCGTACGGCTCGTTCCCGATGTTGAGGATGACGTACTTCTCCTGGCCCTGTACCGCGTCCTTGACGCCGATCCAGTAGTCGACGGCGCGGGAGAGGGTGGTGGCTCCGGCCTGCTCCCCGTAACCGGTGGTGTCGTGGGCCTCCAGGACGCAGACGAGCCGGTTCTGCTTGCACTGCGCGACGACGGCGGCGACGTCCGCGGTGTCGTTCCTCGTCCACCGGTCACCGGTGGCGAGCACCACGCGTACCGAGTTGGCGCCCAGGGCCTTGATGTCCTTCAGCGCCTGCGCGGTCCTGGTGGGGTACCAGGCGTGCGCGTGGTTGACGCCCCGCAGGACGAAGTCCTCGCCGTTCGCGTCCAGCAGCCGCCCCCCGGCGACGTGGAATCCCGGGGCCGCCAGGGCCTGTGCCCGCGTCGGTGGCTGTGCCTGCGGTTGCGTCCCCGGTTGGGCCTGCGCGGAGGACGGCGCGGCCAGTAGCGAGGCGGCGAAGGCCAGCAGCGCTCCCGCCGCGGTCATCAGTCTCTTTCTCATCTCTGCTCCCACAAATGGTGGCGCGTACGGCCGGGCGCGAGGGCATACGCGGACCGGTTCTGAATTCCGCTGCCCGGACGTCTCATCGCGGCGAGGCTAGGGCGAGAGATTGAGAGTGACAACCATCTGAGCGAAACCGGTTAAGTTTAGTGGGAGTTCAGTGGGTCGCTTCGTGACGAACCGGCCGCCTCGGGTGGGTGAGGTGCTGTCAGCGATCCGCCGGCGGACGCGCGGAGCCGGCGATGAGCGCCGTGGCGAGGTTGCCGAGGATCCGGTCCACGGTCTGGTCGGGCGTCTGGTGCGAGGTGTCCAGCCAGAGCCCGCGACGCGGGGTGTCCCGGCGTAGCGCCTGGTCGAGGAGGGCGACCGTCCAGGGACCCCCGTAGCCGTCCTTGCGCCGGCCGGCCTCGCGTCGCGCGACCGCTTCGGGGGTGGGAGCGAGGACGACCAGGTAAAGCGGCCTGGTCGTCACCCGGTCGAGGTAGGCGTCCAGGTGCTCGCCCAGCACGACATCCTGGGCGACGACCGTCCAGCCCGCCCCCGCGTACAGATCCGCGACCGCCGCGGCGGCCTGGTACCGCAGACGCAACTGCGCCGTCGCCTCGGCGGACGGCCGCGGAGTGAACTCCTCGCCACCGGACACGATCATCCGCCGGAAGCTGTCGCCGCGCAGGTGCACGGAGCGCGGGAGCCGCTCGGCGAGCAGTTGCGCGACGGTGGACTTGCCGGACGCCATGACCCCGGTGACGAGGATCACCGCGGAACCGAGTTCCCGCACTGTCGCCCCCTGTCGTAGCCGCCTCGGGCGGGAAGGGCCGCGAAGCCCCGGCAGGACGGCTCCCTCTCACGGGGCCGCCGGCTGGACCAGGGGCTTCACGCCGCTCGCCCGGTCCCGCGGGACCTACGCCCGTGTGAACCCGTGGCTCCGCTCCACTTTCGCCACGTGCAGCGTGTAGCTCTGGTACCACTCCGCTCGCCCACGCTCCTGCGCCGCGCGGTGCTCGGCGTCGCCGCGCCACTTCGCGAGGGCCTCGGCGTCCCGGAAGTACCCGACGGTGATGCCCAGCCCGCCGGGAGTCTGCGCGTGGTCCATTCCGAGGAACCCGGGGACGTCTTTCACCAGCTCTTCCATGCGTGCGTCGGTCTCGCTGTAGCCGGTCTGGTCCGGGGTCCGCACCGTGGTGAACACAGCCACGTAGTAGGGCGGTTCGTACGCTTCGACGGGCATGACAGGAGCTTCCGGGTGATCGTCCATGGCGTCACCCTAGGCGGGACGCGTCCGGCGATCCAGCGTCTCCCATGGACGGCACGCATTGGTATGGACATGTCCCGGCGGCCGCAATAGCCTGGGCTTGGTCTAGACCAACGCACGATTCGGCATGGTCAACTCCCCATACGTTCCGAGGAGCGGCTACATGCGCACCAAGGGCAAGTTGTACGCGTCCGTATTAGGCCTGGCCACCGCCGGCGCCTTCGTCCTGTCCACCGGCGGCGCCAGCGGTCACGGCTACACCGACCTCCCCATCAGCAGGCAACTGCTCTGCGCGGACGGCACGGTGCGGGGCTGCGGCGAGATCCAGTGGGAGCCGCAGAGCGTCGAGGGCCCCAAGGGCTTCCCGGCGGCCGGGCCGGCCGACGGGCAGCTCTGCTCCGGCGGCGAGACCCGGTTCGGCCAGCTCGACGGCGCCCGCAC
The DNA here is from genome assembly GCF_013870595.1 of Streptomyces sp. WELS2. Lineage (GTDB taxonomy): Bacteria > Actinomycetota > Actinomycetes > Streptomycetales > Streptomycetaceae > Streptomyces. Next base: position 3,098 of record NZ_JACBWZ010000043.1, read on the forward strand.
CCCCAGGGGCGCGGAGTGGCCCACCACCAAGGTCACCGGTGGCCAGAGCTACACCTTCCGCTGGCAGTTCGAGGCCCGGCACGCGACGACCGACTTCCGGTACTACGTCACCAAGCAGGGCTGGGACCAGGGCCACGCCCTGACCCGCGCCGACCTGAACACCACGCCGTTCCTGACGGTCCCGTACGGCGGCAAGCAGCCACCGGCCACCCTCAGCCACAGCGGCACCCTGCCGACCGGGCTGAGCGGCCACCACGTCATCCTCGGCGTCTGGACCATCGCCGACACGGGCAACGCGTTCTACGCCTGCTCGGACGTGACGTTCTGACCCGGGCCCCCGGGCAGCCCTGAAACCAGCGGGCGCGGGCCCGCTCCCGAACCACCGGCTTCGTGCGGAGCACGAGTACCGGACCGACCACACGGACGCCATCGCACCCCCTGTCCCGCCCCGGCCCCTCGCCGCGGGTCCGGACAGGGGGTGCGCCGGTGTCGGGACTGTCCCGTGCCGGAACCAGGGACTGCCGCCCGCACCGGTGTGGGGGCCGGGAGGCGGAACGCCGTGGCGCCCCACACATGTCTGAAATTGACTTGGTCGGAACACCAATTCCTGGCCACCGTGACCGAATTGGCCTGGTCGGGCACGCCAGTTCCTGGTCACCGACGAGGTCGGTCTCGGTGGCGTTGGTGGCGGTGAGTGCCCGGTTGACGACTCTTTCCGGACCGATTAGGCGCAGTAGCCAGCCACCGCACTCCGGAGCGGGTGCGAGGTCCTCCGAGGGCTCCGCGGGGTCGCCGAAAGTGTCGTTGAACGGGGACGACGGGCAGGTGCGGGCGGCCGTCGACAGGGTCGCGACAGGTGATATGCCGGTTAGACCCCGGTTCGGGTGGTGGCCTAAAACGACCGTTCACCAGTCTTTAACATCCCAGGTAGCTGCTTCATGCGCCTGCATGCAACTAGGCTTGATTCATGCCAAGTCAATCTTCGAAGATGGACCTCAAGGCGATTGAATTGGGCCGCTTCCTCTCCGCACGGCGTGCTCAGATCAACCCGGAGCAGGTCGGACTGCCGGTCGGCACCCGCCGCCGTCCCGGTCTGCGCCGGGAAGAGGTCGCCATGCTCGCCGGTGTCGGCGCGTCCTGGTACCAGTGGATCGAGCAGGGACGGGCCAAAAATGTCTCTCGTGAGGTCCTGGAGGCCATTTCCTGCGTCCTCAAGCTCGATACCATCGAGCACCGCTACATGATGAGCCTCGCAGGCGTCGTCGGCCCCGAACGGGCCGAGCCCCAGCACGACGGGCTGCTGATCCACCAGGTCGTCGAGGGGTACCAGCCCAACCCGGCGTATGTGCTGGACCGTTACTGGAACGTGGTGGCCGCCAACGCCTCGGCCCTGCGGCTGCTGGGCGCCCACCTGACAGAGGGCAACTACCTGCGGCTGTTGTTCACCGATCCCTCGTTCAGGGAGCTCTACATCGACTGGGAGCAGGGAGCGGCCGACGAGATCGCCCGCTTCCGGGCGCATACCGGAAACCGCTTGGGCGAACAGGAACTCACCTCCCTGATCGAGGAACTCCGCGCAGAGAGCGGAACCTTCGCTCGGCTGTGGGAAACGCGCGACGTGTCGGACGGCTCCTGCACCGTGCAGGAGATGAGCCACGGTGAGCTGGGGCAGGTGAGCTTCAGCCGCATCACGCTCGACTTCACCTGCCACGGCGGATACCGGCTGGTGCTGCTCACCCCGGACCAGGCGACCCGGGAACGGATCGCGGCCTGTTGGGAGGACCGCGCGTCCAAGACCGTACAGTCGCTGGAGCCCGCTGCCGCCGACATGAGACGAAGAGACGATGACACCACAAGCGACCTGCTGGAACACCCCCGCGCGAGACGTCCGCTCGATGCGCCTGGGCAACCACACTCTGACCTATCTCCCGGACGGCGACGTCCAGTTGGATCCTCGCGGATGGTTGCCCGACTCGACGCACGCTGACTGGACAGCACCACAGCGCAGCATTCTTCTGGACCGGGAGGGCTATCTCGCCGCGTCCATCGGGGGACTTCTCATAGAGCACGGCGGCCGGGCGATGCTCATCGATGCCGGGTTCGGCCCGCGCAGATGGGCTGCCGTGCAGACGCACCCGGTACTCGGCGTGCTGCAGGGCGGCAGTCTGACCGCCTCCTTGAAGCAGGTGGGGAAGACTCCGTCGGACATCGACCTGATCGCGTTCACCCATCTGCACGACGACCACTTCGGCTGGGTCTTCGCCGCCCCGGACGCACCCTTCCAGGACGTACGGCTCGTCGCCTCGGAGCAGGAGTGGGCATGGTGGCCCGGCGCCCGTTCCGTCCGGCACCGGGTGGCCGCCAAGGACGGCGAGGAAATCTTCCCCGGCGTCACGGCCTGGGTCACCCCCGGCCACACACCGGGCCACACCACGTACGTGATCTCAGCGGGTGACCAGCGCCTGATCGCCTTCGGCGACGTGTTCCACAGCATGGGTCAACTGGATGCCCCTGACTGGCGGGTATCGATGGACATGGTTCCGGACGAGGCCGTCCGCACCCGCAAGAGAGTGCTCGACGAGCTGACCCGTCCCGACACGCTCGCGTTCGGCAACCACTTCTCCGACGTCCAGTTCGGCCGACTCGACCCGTCTGCCGACGGTGCCCCCTGGGAGCCGCTCGACCTCAGCCGGTAGACACACACTGACGACAGGGCCTGTCCGCCTCCGGAAACGGTACGGCGGCAGGCCCTTCGTCATGAACGGAGCCCAACTGGTGGTGGTGGCACCAGTGCTGGCACCGATGGTTTCGTCACAGGCTGTCAACCAATGCGTGCAGCCACAATCATCGTGGTCGTGAGTTCGAGATTTGCTGTGGTCGGAGCCTACGGTTCCGGCAAGACGATTCTGACCGAAGCGCTGGAACACCTGACCGGCCTTCCCCGGACGCAGGGCTCGCCCATGCGCGAGCCCATCGGCGGCGAGGGCGTCTCCATCCACAACTGGACCGAGGGCCAGGTTCTCCAGCTGACCGTCAACCGGTATGCGGAGCGCATCGCCGGTGAGGCGGCCCTGCCGGAGGGCTTCTTCTCCGACGGTTCCGTCCTGCACGAGTGGATCTACGCCAAGCTGCGTCTCGTGGCCGGCTCCTACCCGGGCACCGATCATCCGCTGGACAGCCGCTACCGCGACCCGGTGACCCGTGCCTACGAGCAGGTCGCCGACGAGATCGGCCTGCTGGCCAAGCGGCACGTCGCACGCGGCGCGTACCAGGCGTTCCTCCACCTGCCGATCGAGTTCGAACTGGCGGAGAACAACCGGCCGATCAACGAGACCTTCCGCAAGCTCTCCGACGAGTTGTTGCTCCCCGCGCTCGAGGAATCCGGTGTCCCCGTGCACACGGTGGCCGGCTCCCTGGAACAGCGCCTGGAACAGGTCCTTGAGATCACCGGCGTAGAGCCGCTGATCACGGTGGCCGAGGCCGTCAAGAAGACCCAGAACGCCTGATCCGGACACCAGCAGAAGGACAGCCAGTGAGTATTCACCCGAAGACCCCCAAGTTCAGCGAGAACCCGAACCTGCATCTCGCGATATCCGGAACGTATTCCACCGGAAAGTCCACCACCACCGAGGCCCTGTCGATCGCCACCGGTATTCCCCGCACGCACGCCAAGACCTCGCGCGAGCTGCTGGTCGACCTCGTTCCCGGCAAGACCGTCATGGAACTGAACGCGATGGAGCTGGTCAAGCTCGGTCTGCGCCGGTTCGAGGAGCGAGTCCACAACGAGTCCCGCGAGTCGGCTTTCATCTCCGACGGTGGCGTCTTCCACGAATGGGTGTACTTCGAGGCGCGGATGCGCGTCGGCATCAACCCCGGCGCCGACTGGTGGTTCAAGGGCATCAAGAAGGTCGTCGGTCTGCCGGTCAAGCACTTCTACCAGCGCTACACCGACACGCTGGGCGAGATCACCCGCTCCCGCGCCAAGCGGATCTACGACGCCTATGTGCACCTGCCCGTCGAGTTCGACATGGAGCCCGACGGTCACCGCCCGGTGTCGGAGAAGTTCCGCCGTCTCTCCGACGACCTGCTCATCGAGTCCCTCGAGCGCATGGGCATCCCGTACCACATCGTGGGCGGCCCCATCCCGGACCGCATCGAGAAGATCATCAAGATCTTCGACCTGCCGGTGGTCGTGCCCGTCGAGGAAGCCATCGAAGAGGCCCAGCGCCGGGTGAAGGCCGACATCGAAGACCTCAAGGCCGACGCCCGCTACCACGAGCAGCAGCGCCAGAAGTCCCTCGCGCGCCGCATCGGCTGGGCCCTGCGCTACTGAGCGCGCGCCACCACCAAGTCCTCTACATTTCCGGAAGGAAGTCCTGACGTGTCCGGCACCAAGCCGCGCCACCTCGGGGCAGTGCTGGCCCTGCTGGCATTCGCCCAGATGATCATCGCGATCGACTACAACATCGTGTTCGTCTCCCTGCCGGAGATCGGCACGTCCCTCGGTTTCAGCGCGCAGAACCTGCAGTGGGTGGTCTCCGCCTACGCCGTCGCCTTCGGCGGATTCCTCCTGCTCGGCGGCCGCGCGACCGACCTGTTCGGCCGTAAGAACATGTTCATCCTCGGCATGTTCCTCTACGCCGTCTCCTCGCTCGCCGGTGGTCTGGCCGGCGAACCCTGGATGCTCATCGTCGCCCGTGCGGTGCAGGGCCTGGGCGGCGCCTTCCTCGCCCCCGCCACGCTGTCGCTGGTCACCACGCTCTTCGCGGAGGGCGCCGAGCGCAACCGGGCCCTGTCGGTCTGGGGCGGCGCAGGCGGCTCCGGCATGGTGCTCGGCTCGATCCTCGGCGGTCTGCTCACCGACTGGTTCGGCTGGTCGGCCGTGTTCTACGTGAACGTGCTGATGGCCGGTGCCGGCCTGATCGCGGCCTTCATCCTGCTGCCCGAGACCGAGCGCAGTGCCAGCAGCGGTTTCGACCTGCCCGGCGCGGTGCTGGGCACCGTCGCCTCGACCCTGCTCGTCTTCGGCCTCGTCCAGGGCCCGGACAAGGGCTGGACCGCGCCGGTGGTCATCTGGTCCCTGGTGGTCGCGGTCGTCCTGTTCGCGCTGTTCGTGGTGGTGGAGTCGAAGACGGCCTCCCCGCTGGTCCCGCTGCGCCTGTTCCGGAACCGGAACCTGTCCACCGGCACGGTCATCACCTTCCTGTTCATGGCCACCTTCGGTGCGCTGGCGTACTTCCTGACCCTGCTGTGGCAGACCGTCCAGGGCTACAGCGCGTGGGCCACCGGGTTCGCCTTCGTCGTCCCGTCCGGCCTGGTGCTCGTCGGCACCATCGTCGGCGGCAAGGCCGCGACCAAGCTGGGCGCCCGCAACACGCTGCTGCTGTCGCTCGCCCTCGGTGTCGTGGGCACCGTCGCGCTCGCCCTGGTCATCGGTGCAGGACGCCCGTACCTGGCGCTCGTGGTTCCGCTGGCCGTGCTGTCCCTCGGCCAGGGCATGGTGTTCACCACCATGTTCGCCGCCGCCTCCACCGGTGTTCCGGCTCAGGACCAGGGCATCGGCGGCGGCATCGCCACCACCGGCCAGCAGATCGGTGGCGCGGTCGGCCTCGCCGTCCTGATCGCGCTCGCCGGCGCCTTCAACGGCACGGACGCCGCCCAGGACCCGGCACAGCTGGTCGACGGAATCAAGGCGGCCACCTGGGCCATCGCCGCAGGCATCGCACTGACGGTGCTGGCCGCGCTCAACCTGCGCTCCACCCCGGCCGTCGCCGCGGAGAGCGCTCCCGAGCCGGAGCTCGCGAGCGAGCACGTCTGATCGGCTCGGAACCGTGCGAGGTGGTGCCCGGCCCCCGACACCCACAGTCGGGCCGGGCGCCACTCTCGGACTCTTCAATTGCTTGACTCACAGGGGGATTCATCATGTCAGCTCGGGCGTCGGCCCTCGCCTACCCATCCGTCGACGACAAACTCGGAGACCGTGGAACCCGGTTCTTCGGCGAGGGCTTCAAACGCGTCGCCCACGCTGTGACCCACGTCAGCGTCACTCCCGCCACCGGCACCGTCGAGGCGACCGCCGGGCTCTCTCTTCCCGGTACCTGGTCGCAAAAGGGCCGGACCAAGCAGCGCCCCCACCTCTCGACCATCGATGTGATGCTGCTCGCCGCCCAGCTCACCGGCCTGTACACCGGGCACACCTTCGAACACGACCCGACCCGGTTCGTGGTCCGCGGCGTGAAGATCCGGGCAGGCGCCCAGCCCGACGAGGACGGTCTGGAGCAGTTCCCCGTCCACGCCGTGCACCGCTCCACCACCGACGCGCCGGGCGGCGAGCAGATCACCACGATGGACTGCCGTATCGGCGGCATGACCATCACCGTGGTCGCCGCACACCCGGCCGGCAGCCCGGTCGAAGCGCCCGGGTTCTACGCCCAGGCCGGCCACCTCCCCGGGGTGTGGAACGACCGCCCTTACGGCGTCGACCACCACACGCAGTCGCAGCTGCTCACCGACGTCCACGCCGACGTGGCGGATCTGAGCGCCGGCGCACGGCTGGAACTCACCGGCAAGGGCGTCTTCACCGCGATCGACCTCTTCGTCTCCGCTCTGCAGCTCGGCCAGGTCCTGCTGTACGAACTGGACGGCGTGGACCGGGCCGGTTCGAACACGCTGTGGATGCGCAGGACCGACATCACGATCGGCAAGGGACCCGACACCGACCGGGCATATGCCGCGCAGAGGTTCACGGTCCGGCTCGAGAAAGCCCAAGAGCTGCCCACCAGGCAGGGCACATGGCGCACGGCGCGCATCCGCGCCGACCATGCAGGGCTCTCTCTGGCCTGCGACGTCACCCACCTCCTTCCCTGAAACGCCCAAGGAGAACCGGCATGTCCTCTGCTGTGATCGGTCTCGGCACCTATCTCCCGCCACGGCGCGTCAGCAACGAAGAGCTCGCCGACCGTTTCGACACCAGCGACGAATGGATCAGCACCCGCACCGGGATCCGCACGCGCCGCTGGGCCGACACCGGTGTGTCGACAGGCGACCTCGCCGTCGCGGCCGGTGAACGGGCCATGAAGTCCGCGAACCTGGCGCCCGGAGACGTGGACGCCCTGGTCCTGGCCACCACCACGCCCGACCACCCCTGCCCGGCCACCGCACCCGACGTGGCCTCACGGCTCGGTCTCGGACACATCGCCGCCTACGACATCAGCGCCGTGTGCTCCGGCTTCCTCTACGCACTGGCGGCCGGTCACGGGCAGATCGCCTCCCAGCAGGCCCGGCGGGTCCTGGTGATCGGCGCCGAGACCTACTCGACGATCCTCAACCCCGCCGACCGCACCACCGGCGTGATCTTCGGCGACGGGGCCGGCGCCGTGGTCCTCGCCGCGCAGGAGGCCACGGACCAGGCCGGGGTGGTCCTCGGCGTGGACCTCGGCTCCGACGGCTCCCAGAAGCAGCTCATCCGCATTCCCGCGGGCGGTTCCCGGCAGCGCACGATGCCGGGCGACGTCCCGGAAGAGGATCACTACTTCACGATGGAGGGCAAGGCCGTCTTCCGACAGGCGGTCACCCGCATGGGCGGCTCGGCCACCGCGCTGCTCCAGCGCATCGGCTGGAGCACGGACAGCGTGGACCACCTCGTCGGCCACCAGGCCAACGTGCGGATCCTCAAGGCACTGGCCGACTACCTGGAGATCCCCACCGAACGGGCCGTCATCAACATCGACCGGGTCGGCAACACCTCCGCCGCCTCCATCCCCTTGGCACTGGCCGACGCCGCTGAGCAAGGCCGCCTCAAGCCCGGCGACCGGATCCTCATGACCGCCTTCGGCGGCGGTCTGACCTGGGCCTCCGTCGCCATCACCTGGCCCGACATCACCCCCGCCTGAACAGCGAGAGGAAGTTCCGCATGACCACCACCACTGCCGGTCTCGAGCAGCAGATCCTCGACGTCCTCGTCAGCGAGTACGAGGCCCCGGCCGACACGACCGGTCAGACCAGCTTCGACCTCCTCGGCTTCGACTCCCTCGTCCTGGTCGAGCTGGGTGTCGCCCTGACGAAGAGGTACGGCGTCGAGATAGGCGACGAGGAGCTCAGAGAAGCCGGCAACGCGGCCCGGACCGCCGAGCTCCTCCTGTCCAAGGGCATCACTGTCTGAGCCGCCCGCAATCCGCCGACCCCCAGGGCGGGGTGCCCCCGCCCCCGCCCTGGGACGCCCTCCCACCGGAAAGTCATCTCATGGGCCGAACCCGGATCGCCTACTTCGATGTAGACGGCACCCTTACCACCGGCACCAGCCTCTTCCGCTTCCTCGATTACTACCTCTCCGCCACCGGACATCCGCCACAGGCCTACCAACAGGCGCGACAAAAGCTCAAGGCGATGACCGCCATGGGCGTTCCCCGTGAAGAGACGAACCGGGCCTACTTCGCCAACCTGGCCGGCGCGCATGCCGCCGACGTCACCGATCTGGCGCAGGAGTGGTTCAAGTCCGAGCTGGCGCACGGTGGGTACTTGAACCCGCACGCCGTCCAGGCGCTGTCCGAACACCAGGCGGCAGGGCATGTGACGGTCCTGGTCTCCGGTTCCTTTCCCGCGCTGCTCGACCCCATCGCGGCCCACCTCGGTACCGACGAGACCTGGTGCACCTCTCCGGAGATCAGCCACGGGCGGTACACGGGGCAGTTGGCCGCACCGCCGGTGATCGGCCACCGCAAGGCCGACATCGTTCTGGCCGCCGCCTCGGCGCATCGCGCCGATGTCGGCGAGTGCACCGGCTACGGCGACCACGTCTCGGACCTTCCGATGCTGGAGACAACGGGAAACGCCGTCGTGGTCGGGGGAGACCGGGAGCTGCGCAGGACCGCCCAGGTCCGCGGCTGGCGGCTGCTGCCCTCCGCGCCCCCGGCACCGCACCTGCCGAGGAGCAACTCGTGATCACGGATCCGTCCTCGCACCGGCAGGCCACCGACGAGGAGATCGACTGGTGGCTCCAGGCCGAGACACTGCTGGCCCGCGCCCGTGACCGTATCTCGGCCGAGCTCAAACGGTTCGGCCTGACCCAGAGCGCCTACCTGACCCTGGACCGGCTCGCCCGCACCGACGTACCGCTCCGGATCGCGGAGTTGGCCTCCTCGGTGCGCCTCAGCCCCTCCTCGTCCTCCCGGCTCGTCGACAAACTGGTCAGCGACGGATACGTCACCAGATCCGTGTGCGCGTCCGACCGGCGCGGCGTGTACGGCCACCTCACCGACCACGGCCGCGCCCTGCACGCGAAAGCGGGTCCCTACTACCGCGCCGCGCTGGCCCAGATCATCGACCACCACGACCTCATCAACCCTCCAGCACCCGGCGGAAGGAAAACCCCGAACATGCGTGCCGTCGCCGTCCCCGCCTTCGGAGACGCCAGCGTTCTCACCGTCGCCACCGATCTGCCGGTCCCGGAGCCCGGCCCGGGACAGATCCGGGTCCGCACCGCGGCCGCCGCGGTGAACCCCACCGATCTGCTCCTGCGCTCCGGCGCCATCGCCGCCTACGTCGAGCACCTGTCCACGCCCTACATCCCGGGCATGGACGTGTCAGGGGTGGTCGACGACGCCGGCGATACCGGTTTCGAGCCCGGCCAGCAGGTGATGGCCTTCGTCGACCCGTTCACCACGGGCCGCGGCGCCCAGTCCGAGTACGTCGTCGTGGAGGCGGCCGACGCCGTGGTGGTCCCCGACAGCCTGGACCTGGACGCTGCGGCGTCGCTCCCGATGAACGGCCTGACTGCCCACGAGGCGCTCAGCGTCCTCGATCTGCCCGAGGGCTCGACGGTCGTCGTCACGGGTGCCACCGGCGCCGTGGGCGGCTACGCCGTCCAGCTGGCCAAGCACTACGGCCACACCGTCGTCGCGGCCGCCGGCGAGCAGGACCGGGAGCTCGTCACCGCACTCGGCGCCGACCACGTCGTGCGCCGAGCCGACGGCCCCGACGCCTACCTCGACGTACTGCCCGACGGCGCGGACGCGGTCATCGACGCCGCCGTCACCGGCGCCGACGCGCTCCGCCTCGTGCGGGACGGTGGTCAGCTGGTCAAAGTCCGGCCGTACGACCTCGACACCGAACGCGGCATCACGATCCACCGCGTCTACGTCGTCGACTACCAGCCCAAGCAGCAGGCACTCGCCGAGATCGCCGACCTCGCGGCACGCGGCGTCCTCACCCCCCGGGTCGCCGGCCTCTTCACCCCCGCCGAGGCACACCTCGCCCACCAGTCCCTGGAAAAGGGCGGCGTCCGCGGACGCCAGCTCATCGTCTTCCGGGGCTGAGCGGTCCGAGGGCCCGTGACCCGGCCACGGCCGGGCGGCGCCGTGGAGGCCGGGGCGTCGTCCCGAGGAAGTCCCGCGGATGTCGCGGCCTCCCTGTCCGACCCGCTGTACCGCAGGCCGGACAGGGAGCGGCGGCAGCGGCGTATCAGATGTCCCGGAAGATCTCGATCTGCGCACCGATCGAGTTCAGGCGCTCGGCCAGGTCCTCGTAACCGCGGTTGATGACGTAGACGTTGCGGAGCACGGACGTGCCCTCCGCCGCCATCATCGCCAGCAGGACGACCACGGCCGGGCGCAGGGCCGGCGGGCACATCATCTCGGCGGCGCGCCAGCGGGTCGGGCCCTCGACCAGGACCCGGTGCGGGTCCAGCAACTGGAGCCGGCCGCCGAGGCGGTTGAGGTCGGTCAGGTAGATGGCGCGGTTGTCGTAGACCCAGTCGTGGATGAGGGTCTTGCCCTGCGCGGTGGCCGCGATGGCCGCGAAGAACGGGACGTTGTCGATGTTCAGGCCGGGGAACGGCATGGGGTGGATCTTGTCGATCGGCGCCTCCAGCTTGGAGGGGTGGACCGTGAGGTCGACCAGGCGCGTACGGCCGTTGTCCGCGCAGTACTCGGGGCTGCGCTCGTGGTCGAGCCCCATCTCCTCCAGGACCGCAAGCTCGATCTCCAGGAACTCGATCGGCACCCGGCGCACCGTCAGCTCCGACTCGGTGACCACGGCGGCGGCCAGCAGGCTCATCGCCTCGACCGGGTCCTCGGAGGGGGAGTAGTCGACGTCGACGTCGATGTTCGGCACGCCGTGCACGGTGAGCGTGGTGGTGCCGATGCCCTCCACCTTCACGCCCAGCGCCTCCAGGAAGAAGCACAGGTCCTGGACCATGTAGTTGGAGGAGGCGTTGCGGATGACCGTGACGCCGTCGTGGCGGGCGGCGGCCAGCAGCGCGTTCTCGGTCACGGTGTCGCCGCGCTCGGTCAGCACGATCGGCCGGTCCGGGCGGACCGAGCGGTCCACCTGCGCGTGGTACTGGCCCTCGGTGGCCGCGATGTCCAGACCGAACCGGCGCAGGGCGATCATGTGCGGCTCGATGGTCCGCGTGCCCAGGTCGCAGCCGCCGGCGTACGGCAGCTTGAAGCGGTCCATGCGGTGCAGCAGCGGGCCGAAGAACATGATGATCGAGCGGGTGCGCACGGCGGCCTCCGCGTCGATCGCCGCCATCTCCAGCTCGGCGGGCGGGACGATTTCCAGGTCGACGCCGTCGTTGATCCAGCGGGTACGCACGCCGATGGAGTTCAGTACCTCCAGCAGGCGGTACACCTCCTCGATGCGCGCCACCCGGCGCAGCACCGTGCGTCCCTTGTTCAGCAGCGAGGCGCACAGCAGGGCCACGCACGCGTTCTTGCTGGTCTTGACGTCGATGGCACCGGACAGACGGCGACCGCCGACCACGCGCAGATGCATCGGGCCCGCGTAACCCAGGGACACGATCTCGCTGTCCAGGGCTTCACCGATTCGGGCGATCATCTCAAGGCTGATGTTCTGGTTGCCGCGCTCGATGCGGTTGACCGCGCTCTGGCTGGTGCCGAGCGCCTCCGCGAGCTGCGTCTGCGTCCAGCCCCGGTGCTGCCGGGCGTCACGGATGAGCTTGCCGATGCGTACGAGGTAGTCGTCTGACATGACCTTGAGGCTATCTCAGATATGAGATGGCGCTCGCCAAGGGGGTCCGTTCGGGTGACAAGAGTGACGCGGCGTCAGCCGCCCGGCCGTACGCGCGAGGGGGCGGTACGCCTGGACCGCCTCTGTCCGGATCCATCCGGACCGGGCGGAGAACCGCGTGCGGACATGACCAAGCCGCGCCCATGTACTACTGTTATCTCGACATCGAGATATCTGCCGAGGCGCACCGCGGTCGCCACACTGGTAAGGCATGCCTAACTTAGCCTGACCTTACTGGTTCGGCCAAGCCGGCGTGGCGGCACGATTGACGGTGGTACGCGCACATCAATGAAGGAGACTGTCGTGTCGGCGAACAGCTTCGACGCCCGCAGCACGCTGCAGGTGGGCGGCGAGTCGTACGAGATCTTCCGGCTGGACAAGGTGGAGGGCTCGGCCCGGCTGCCGTACAGCCTCAAGGTCCTGCTGGAGAACCTGCTCCGCACGGAGGACGGCGCGAACATCACCGCCGACCACATCCGCGCCCTCGGCGGCTGGGACTCCCAGGCCCAGCCCAGCCAGGAGATCCAGTTCACGCCGGCCCGCGTGATCATGCAGGACTTCACCGGTGTCCCCTGCGTCGTGGACCTCGCCACGATGCGCGAGGCCGTGAAGGAGCTGGGCGGCGACCCGGCGAAGATCAACCCGCTGGCGCCGGCCGAGCTGGTCATCGACCACTCCGTCATCGCCGACAAGTTCGGCACCACCGACGCCTTCAAGCAGAACGTCGAGCTGGAGTACGGCCGCAACAAGGAGCGCTACCAGTTCCTGCGCTGGGGCCAGACCGCCTTCGACGAGTTCAAGGTCGTCCCGCCGGGCACCGGCATCGTCCACCAGGTGAACATCGAGCACCTGGCCCGCGTCGTCATGGTCCGCGACGGCAAGGCCTACCCCGACACCCTGGTCGGCACCGACTCGCACACCACCATGGTCAACGGCCTCGGCGTCCTCGGCTGGGGCGTCGGCGGCATCGAGGCCGAGGCCGCCATGCTCGGCCAGCCGGTCTCCATGCTCATCCCGCGCGTCGTCGGCTTCAAGCTCACCGGCGAGCTGAGCCCGGGCACCACCGCCACCGACCTCGTGCTCACCATCACCGAGATGCTCCGCGAGCACGGTGTGGTCGGCAAGTTCGTCGAGTTCTACGGCGAGGGCGTGGCCGCCACCTCCCTGGCCAACCGCGCCACCATCGGCAACATGTCGCCGGAGTTCGGCTCCACCGCCGCCATCTTCCCGATCGACGGCGAGACCCTGAACTACCTGCGCCTGACCGGCCGTTCCGAGCAGCAGGTCGCCCTGGTCGAGGCGTACGCCAAGGAGCAGGGCCTGTGGCTGGACCCGGCCGCCGAGCCCGACTTCTCCGAGAAGCTGGAGCTGGACCTCTCCACGGTCGTCCCCTCCATCGCCGGCCCGAAGCGCCCGCAGGACCGCATCGTCCTCGCCGAGGCCGCCCAGCAGTTCGCCAAGGACGTCCTCAACTACGTCGAGGCGCCGGTCGCGCAGACCGCGGACGCCGCCGCCTCCCCGGTGGACGAGGCCAGCGCCGAGTCCTTCCCGGCCTCCGACGCCCCGGCCTACGGCCACGAGGAGAACGGCGCGGGCGCCCCGCAGCACGGCCAGGGCACCGGTGCCGTCCCGTCCAGCCCGGTCACCGTGACGGCCCCCGACGGCTCGTCGTACGAGATCGACCACGGCGCGGTGACGGTCGCGGCCATCACCTCCTGCACCAACACCTCCAACCCGTACGTCATGGTCGCCGCCGCCCTGGTGGCCAAGAAGGCGGTCGAGAAGGGCCTGACCCGCAAGCCGTGGGTGAAGTCCACCCTGGCCCCGGGCTCCAAGGTCGTCACCGACTACTTCGACAAGGCCGGCCTCACGCCGTACCTGGACAAGCTCGGCTTCAACCTGGTCGGCTACGGCTGCACCACCTGCATCGGCAACTCCGGCCCGCTGCCGGAGGAGGTCTCCAAGGCGGTCAACGACCACGACCTCGCCGTCACCTCGGTCCTGTCCGGCAACCGCAACTTCGAGGGCCGGATCAACCCCGACGTCAAGATGAACTACCTGGCGTCCCCGCCGCTGGTCGTCGCCTACGCCATCGCCGGCTCCATGAAGCTGGACATCACCCGCGAGGCCCTGGGCACCGACCAGGACGGCAACCCGGTCTACCTGAAGGACATCTGGCCCTCCGAGGCCGAGGTGAACGACGTCGTCGCCAACGCCATCGGCGAGGACATGTTCTCCAAGTCCTACAGCGACGTCTTCGCCGGCGACGCCCAGTGGCAGTCGCTGCCGATCCCGACCGGCGACACCTTCGAGTGGGACCCGGAGTCCACCTACGTCCGCAAGCCCCCGTACTTCGAGGGCATGACCATGGACCCGGCCCCGGTCGAGGACATCACCGGCGCCCGCGTCCTGGCCAAGCTGGGCGACTCGGTCACCACCGACCACATCTCCCCGGCCGGTGCCATCAAGGCCGACACCCCGGCCGGCAAGTACCTCACCGAGCACGGCGTCGAGCGGCGTGACTTCAACTCCTACGGTTCCCGCCGGGGCAACCACGAGGTCATGATCCGCGGCACGTTCGCCAACATCCGCCTGCGCAACCAGATCGCGCCGGGCACCGAGGGCGGCTACACCCGCGACTTCACGCAGGACGGCGGCCCGGTCTCCTTCATCTACGACGCCTCGCAGAACTACCAGGCCGCCGGCATCCCGCTGGTCGTCCTGGCCGGCAAGGAGTACGGTTCCGGCTCGTCCCGCGACTGGGCGGCCAAGGGCACCGCGCTGCTCGGTGTGAAGGCCGTCATCGCCGAGTCCTACGAGCGCATCCACCGCTCCAACCTCATCGGCATGGGCGTGCTGCCGCTGCAGTTCCCGGAGGGCGCCTCCGCCGAGTCCCTCGGCCTGACCGGCGAGGAGACCTTCTCCATCTCCGGCGTCACCGAGCTCAACGAGGGCCGTACCCCGCGCACGGTGAAGGTCACCACCGACACCGGTGTGGAGTTCGACGCGGTCGTCCGCATCGACACCCCCGGTGAGGCCGACTACTACCGCAACGGCGGCATCATGCAGTACGTGCTGCGCAACCTGATCCGCAAGTAAGCGGCAGGGCACAGCGGTTCAGCGGCAAGGGCCGCGTCCCCGGCATCCGGGGGCGCGGCCCTTCGCCGTCCGGTGCCCCGCGCCGGGCGGCCGGCGGGAGGGCTCTGGGCGGACCCGGTGGCCGAGTGCACCGGGTCCGCGAGCCGGGCAGGTGAGGGGGGCGGGTACCTGCCCGGAGAAGGGGGCGCGGGCGCGGGGGCCGACGTGACCGCCGAGCCTCGCGACATCGTTGTCATCGACTTGGTCCCGACTGTACCGCCGCCCCCGCCGACCCCGTCAACCCGCTCCCGTAGCCCGACCGGGTGATACCGGCGCGCGCCTGCCGGAGCGTACGCGGGCCTCTGTGGTACCGGTGGCCCCCGCTGTTGCCGGAGGGGGCTGCGCGACCCGTGGTGTGCGGCCCGTCCGTGGCGAGGGCAGCCCGTGTGCGGGAGAAGGGGTGGCCGTTGGCCCCCTTGACCGGCGCTTGACCTCAAGCGGACTTGAGCTTCTACGTTCGTCCCGTTGCCGGCGACGGCGAGCCTCGGGCCGCCGGTCAGCCGAAGTGCCGTGCCGTCATGAGGGGGTTGAACGATGAAGGCTGTCGCGTTCCGCGCGTTCGGAGGGCCCGAGGTCCTGGAGCTGATGGAGCTGCCGACGCCCGAACCGGGGCCGGGCGAGGTGCGGGTCAGGGTGAAGGCGGCCGGCACCCAGCCCACCGACTGCGCGGTGCGCACCGGCTGGGTCCCGCCGGGCTTCACCCTCACCTTCCCGCACATCACCGGCGGCGACTTCGCCGGTGTGGTGGACGCGCTCGGCGAGGGCGTCACCGGCTTCTCGGCCGGCGACGAGGTCCTGGGCTACCGCACCCAGCTCACCTACGCCGAGTACCTCGTCGCCCCCGCGGACCAGATCGTGCCCAAGCCCGCCGCGCTGTCCTGGGAGGTCGCCGGCTGCCTGTCCGCCTCCGGGCAGACCGCCCACACCGCGATCGAGATCCTCGGCGTCGGCCCGGGCGAGACGGTGCTGATCAACGGCGGCGCCGGAGGGGTCGGCACCGTCGCCGTGCAGCTCGCGGTGGCCCGGGGCGCCAAGGTGATCGCCACCGGCCGCGAGGAGAACCACGCC
>NZ_JACBWZ010000430.1 GCF_013870595.1 Streptomyces sp. WELS2
TGCCGGGCCCGGTCGGGTACAGCAGCGAGAACAGGTGCCGCGAGCCCGACGGCCGGTGGATCAGCACCCGGCCGTCGCCCATCGGCTGCACCCCGGTGCCGGGCTCTTCGGGCTGGTTGCCGGGCAGCGGCACCGCGTAGGGCTCCGGGCCGTCCAGGGTCCAGCGCTCCGGGAACCAGCAATCACCGGCGGGCGCGAGCCGGGCCGCGTACGCGCCGTCCGCCGTGATCACGCACCCCGCCTCCGGCACGCCGTCGGCCCCGCTCGTGGACGGGGGTTCGATAGCACAGGCCGTCATCGTTCGGTCACCTCCGGCGACGACGCTAGTTTTCGGCCGCACCGGCGCGCACAGGCGCCGAGGCCCGCTTCACACATACGTGTGGCGCAGAAGCGATTCACCCGAGGAAACCGGGACGGGTGTGCTGAGCCGGGCCGGACCGGGCGCATGCGGTACACCCCCGCCGAACAGCCAGGTAGCCTTGGCCCGTGCCCCGTCTGTCTGAAGTCATCGCCGCGCTGGAGAACCTGTGGCCCGCCGAGCGGGCCGAGTCCTGGGACGCGGTCGGCACGGTGGTGGGCGACCCCGGCCAGGAGGTCACCCGGGTGCTGTTCGCCGTCGACCCCGTCCAGGAGATCGTCGACGAGGCGGTGCAGCTCGGCGCCGACCTGCTGGTCACCCACCACCCGCTCTATCTGCGGGGGACGACCACGGTCGCGGCCACCCACTTCAAGGGACGGGTCGTGCACACGCTGATCAAGAACGACATCGCGCTGCACGTCGCCCACACCAACGCCGACACCGCCGCCGTAACCGCCCTGGCCACCGCGGGCACCGCCACCGGCGGTCTTGGTGACCTTGGCCGTGGCGTTGCGCAGGCTGGGGCCGACCTCGTCGACGTCCAGCTCGTAGACCGTGCGCTTGACGCCCTCGCGGTCCTCGTAGGACCGCTGCTTCAGCCGGCCCTGCACGATGACGCGCATGCCTCGCTGGAGCGACTCGGCGACGTTCTCCGCCGCCTGGCGCCAGACCGAGCAGGTCAGGAACAGGCTCTCGCCGTCCTTCCACTCGTTCGTCTGGCGGTCGAAGGTGCGGGGAGTGGACGCGACGCGGAACTTCGCGACCGCCGCACCGGACGGGGTGAAGCGCAGCTCGGGGTCGTCGACAAGATTGCCGATGACCGTGATGACGGTCTCGCCTGCCATGGGGGAACCTCTCGGCGGGTTTGCTGCTCTGGCTGCTTGGTTGCTGCTACTCGAATCCCGGGATCAGCTGAGCGCGGGGCTCAGTGGGTCTCGGGACGGAGGACCTTGGTCCGGAGGACCGACTCGTTCAGGTTCATCTGGCGGTCGAGCTCCTTGACGACCGCAGGCTCGGCCTGCAGGTCGATGACCGAGTAGATGCCCTCGGGCTTCTTCTTGATCTCGTAGGCGAGACGACGACGGCCCCAGGTGTCGACCTTCTCAACCTTGCCGCCGCCGTCACGGACGACGGACAGGAAGTTCTCGATCAGCGGGGAGACAGCGCGCTCCTCGAGATCGGGGTCGAGGATGACCATCACCTCGTAGTGACGCATGTGGAACCCACCTCCTTTGGACTCAGCGGCCACGGTCGTTCCGTGGCAGGAGGGTTGTGATGCGTACGCAACGGTATCGGCCGCCACTGACAATCGGGGTTCCCTCAGGGGAGCCGGTCGGTGTGACCTGGACAGGTCTGGGCAGACACCAGTGCAGACGGTACAGACTACCCGCACACCCGCTTCCGGTTGAAATCCGGCCGCCGGGCCGGACAATCTGTACACAACGGGTGTGTACGGCGCTACGATGCGCCGCCTTCCGCAGGAGGTGCCCATGGCACAGGCATTGCGACCCAACACCGCCGGTTCCCTCTTCGCCACGGACGGCAAGCCCCATCCGCTGCAGGACGCCCTGATGGCGGTGACGCTCGTCCTGGGCCTGCTGTCCTTCATCACCGCCTTCTTCCACAGCCTCCACCTGCTGACGTCGTGGGCGGGCCTGGTGGCGCTGTGCACCGGCGTGTACGGACAGTGGATCTCGGTGACCACGCGGGAGCGGTTCGGCCTCATCCTGGGCCTCGGTGCCGCGGGGGTCGGCTTCCTGATCGGCATGGCGCACGGTGGTCTGTTCGGCGGTGTCGTCGGCTGACTCCCCGGTCCGAGGCCCGTATGCCCAGTCGGGGCGCTCGCGAGGCGCAGTAGGCTTCGGCGCGAGAGCCGGAGCCCCTGAACCCATGGGGACACACCAGCCCGAGGAGCGCCCCGAATGAGCCTGACCCTGAGGACCATCAGTCGCGAGCAGCATCTGGCCTTCATCCAGAGCCTGCCGGCGGCGAGCCACATGCAGGTCCCGGCCTGGGCCGATGTCAAGGCGGAGTGGCGCTCGGAGAACCTCGGCTGGTTCGACAAGAGCGGTCACCTGGTCGGCGTCGGTCTGGTCCTCTACCGCCAGCTGCCCAAGATCAAGCGTTACCTCGCCTATCTCCCCGAGGGCCCGGTCATCAACTGGTACGCGCCGAACCTGGACGACTGGATCCAGCCGATGCTGGCGCACCTGAAGCAGCAGGGCGCCTTCTCCGTGAAGATGGGCCCGCCGGTGATCATCCGCCGCTGGAACGCCGATACGATCAAGCGGGGCATCCAGGACCCGGACGTCAAGCGGCTGCGCGACCTGCAGGCCGACTACATCGAGCCGCGTGCCTTCGAGGTGTCCGACAAACTGCGCCGCATGGGCTGGCAGCAGGGCGAGGACGGCGGCGCCGGCTTCGGCGACGTGCAGCCCCGCTACGTCTACCAGGTGCCGCTGGCCAACCGCTCCCTGGAAGAGGTCCACAAGAACTTCAACCAGCTGTGGCGCCGCAACATCAAGAAGGCCGAGAAGGCGGGCGTCGAGGTCGTCCAGGGCGGCTACCAGGACCTGCCCGAGTGGCAGCGGCTGTACGAGATCACTGCCGTCCGCGACAAGTTCCGCCCCCGCCCGCTGTCGTACTTCCAGCGCATGTGGACCGCCCTCAACACCGAGGACCCCAACCGCATGCGGCTGTACTTCGCGCGTCACAACGGCGTGAACCTCTCCGCGGCGACCATGCTGATCGTCGGCGGGCACGTCTGGTACTCCTACGGCGCCTCCGACAACATCGGCCGCGAGGTCCGGCCGTCGAACGCGATGCAGTGGCGGATGCTGCGCGACGCCTACGCGATGGGCGCCACCGTCTACGACCTGCGCGGTATCTCCGATTCCCTGGACGAGACCGACCACCTCTTCGGCCTGATCCAGTTCAAGGTGGGCACCGGCGGTCAGGCCGCCGAGTACCTCGGCGAATGGGACTTCCCGCTGAACAAGCTGCTCCACAAGGCGCTCGACATCTACATGTCGCGCCGCTGAGCCGCCGGCGTTTGATTCCATAGCCTTCACAGCTTTTCCCTCTCTGATCCACCCCAGCCACGAGAAAGGTCCCGGGTCCGGCCATGGCGCTCACGCTCTACGTCGACACCGCGCGCTGGCGGGCGCACCACAAGCACGTGCAGGAGCAGTTCCCAGGGCTCGTCCCGGTCTGCAAGGGCAACGGCTACGGCTTCGGGCACGAACGGCTGTCGGAGGAGGCCACACGGCTCGGTGCCGACCTGCTCGCGGTCGGCACCACGTACGAGGCCGCGCGCGTCAAGGACTTCTTCGGCGGTGACCTGCTGGTGCTGACGCCGTACCGGCGCGGCGAGGAGCCCGTTCCGCTGCCCGACCGGGTGATCCGCTCGGTGTCGTCCGTCGACGGCGTCTACGGCCTCGTGGGCGCCCGTGTCGTCATCGAGGTGATGTCCTCGATGAAGCGGCACGGCGTCAGCGAGCACGACCTGCCGCAGCTGCACCAGGCCATAGAGAACGTCCGGCTGGAGGGCTTCGCCATCCATCTGCCGCTGGACCGCACCGACGGCTCTGACGCCGTCGAGGAGGTCATCGGCTGGATGGACCGGCTGCGCGCGGCCCGGCTGCCGCTGCACACGATGTTCGTCAGCCACCTCAAGGCGGAGGAGCTGATCCGCCTCCAGCAGCAGTTCCCGCAGACCCGCTTCCGCGCCCGTATCGGCACGCGGCTGTGGCTGGGGGACCACGAGGCCACCGAGTACCGCGGCGCGGTCCTGGACGTCACACGCGTGGCGAAGGGCGACCGGTTCGGCTACCGGCAGCAGAAGGCGGCCTCCGACGGCTACCTGGTGGTCGTGGCGGGCGGCACGTCGCACGGGGTGGGTCTGGAGGCCCCGAAGGCGCTGCACGGCGTCATGCCGCGCGCCAAGGGCGTCGCCCGGGCCGGCCTGGCCACGGTGAACCGGAACCTCTCCCCGTTCGTCTGGGGCGGCAAGCAGCGCTGGTTCGCCGAGCCGCCGCACATGCAGGTGTCGATCCTGTTCGTGCCCTCGGACGCCCCCGAGCCCCATGTGGGCGACGAGCTGGTGGCCCACCTGCGGCACACCACGACCCAGTTCGACCGCATCGTGGACCGCTGAGGCGGGTCACGACGGCGGAAGAACGCCGAGCGGGACAAGGTCGGTTGCCGGCCGCTGACCCTCGACCCGGCGCTCACCAAGGCCGCGCAGGAGCACAGCGCGGACATGGCCGCCCACCAGAACATGTCGCACACCGGGTCGGACGGCTCGGACCCGGGCCTGCGCATCACGCGCGCCGGCTACACCTGGAGCAACTACGGCGAGAACGTCGCCTACGGCTACACCACGGCGGAGCAGGTCATGGCGGGCTGGATGGCCAGCCCCGGCCACCGGGCCAACATCCTCGACTGCGGCTTCGAGGAGATCGGCGTCGGTCTGGCGCAGCCCGGCAGCTACTGGACCCAGGACTTCGGCACCGCCCGCTGACGCGGGCCGCCCGGCGGCCGGGGCCGGCCCGCGGGACGGCGGTTCGGAACACGCCGGCCCTCACGCGGTGTCGCCTGCCGTTCAGAGCCTCGCGCCGAAGTCCTGGGTCCACCAAGGGCCGCCCGAACCCTTGTGGACGCCCACGCCGATGTTCTTGAACGAGCAGTTGAGGATGTTGGCGCGGTGGCCCGGGCTGTGCATCCAGGAGTCCATCACCGACTGCGGGGTCTGCTGGCCCCTGGCTATGTTCTCGCCGTACGTGGACCAGCGGTAGCCCGCGGCGGTGACGCGTTCGCCGGGTCCGGCGCCGTCCGGGTCGGTGTGCTCGAAGAAGCCGCGCGCGGCCATGTCGTCGGAGTGTCCCTGTGCGGCCCGCTCCAGCTGCGGGTCCTCGGTGACCGGGCCGCATCCGGCGGCCGCCCGTTCCTCGTTCACCAGCGCGACCACCTGTGCCACG
>NZ_JACBWZ010000431.1 GCF_013870595.1 Streptomyces sp. WELS2
GTAGCCGGGGTCCCACGGGGCGAACACCTCGCCGGACAGATCCTCGCGGAGGGCGGTGAGTGCCGAGTGCGCCGTGGAGAAAGCCACGCTGTCAGCGTAGGCGCGCACGCTCCGAAGGGGCGCGGGGAACCGCGCGGCCGGCCACGGCGCCCACGACCGACGGCCGCTACCCGCCGTACGCGCCGGACGCGGTCAGCCGCAGCGCCGTGTCGATCAGCGGCACGTGGCTGAACGCCTGCGGGAAGTTCCCCACCTGCCGCTTCAGCCGCGGGTCCCACTCCTCGGCGAGCAGGCCGAGGTCGTTGCGCAGCGCGAGGAGCTTCTCGAACAGCTTGCGTGCCTCGTCGACCCGGCCGATCATCGCCAGGTCGTCCGCCATCCAGAACGAGCAGGCCAGGAAGGCACCCTCGTCGCCGGGCAGGCCGTCGACGCCCGCGTCCGCGCCCTCCGTGGGGTAGCGCAGGATGAACCCGTCCGGGGTGGACAGCTCGCGCTGGATCGCCTCGATGGTGCCGATCACCCGCTTGTCGTCCGGCGGCAGGAAGCCCATCTGCGGGATCAGCAGCAGCGAGGCGTCCAGCTCCTTCGAGCCGTAGGACTGGGTGAAGGTGTTGCGCTCCTTGTCGTAGCCCTTCTCGCACACGTCCCGGTGGATGTCGTCGCGCAGCTCGCGCCAGCGCTCCAGCGGGCCGTCCGCGTCCCCGGACTCGATCAGCTTGATGGTGCGGTCCACCGCGACCCAGGCCATCACCTTGGAGTGCACGAAGTGCCGGCGCGGGCCGCGCACCTCCCAGATGCCCTCGTCCGGCTCCTGCCAGTGGTCCTCCAGGTAGCGGATCAGCTTCAGCTGGAGCAGGGAGGCGTAGTCGTTGCGGGCCAGACCGGTCATGTGACCCAGGTGCAGGGCCTCGGTGACCTCGCCGTACACGTCCAGCTGGAGCTGGTGCGCGGCGCCGTTGCCGACCCGGACCGGGGCGGACTTCTCGTAGCCCGGCAGCCAGTCCAGCTCCGCCTCGCCCAGCTCCCGCTCGCCGGCGATGCCGTACATGATCTGGAGGTTCTCCGGGTCGCCGGCGACCGCCCGCAGCAGCCACTCGCGCCAGGCGCGGGCCTCCTCGCGGTAGCCGGTGCGCAGCAGCGAGGACAGGGTGATCGCCGCGTCCCGGAGCCAGGTGTAGCGGTAGTCCCAGTTGCGCACGCCCCCGATGTCCTCGGGCAGGGAGGTCGTCGGGGCGGCGACGATGCCGCCGGTGGGGGCGTAGGTCAGCGCCTTGAGGGTGATCAGCGAACGGATCACCGCCTCGCGGTACGGCCCGTGGTACGTACAGTGCTCGACCCACTCGCGCCAGAAGTCCTCCGTGGCCTCCAGCGAGGTCTCCGGCTCCGGCAGCGGCGGCGGCTCCTTGTGCGAGGGCTGCCAGGAGATGGTGAAGGCGATGCGGTCGCCCGGGGCCACGGTGAAGTCGGCGTAGGTCGTCAGCGCCTTGCCGTAGGTCTCGGTCTCCGTGTCGAACCACACCGAGTCGGGTCCGGCGACGGCCACCGTGCGGCCCTCGTGCTTGTGCACCCACGGCACCACCCGGCCGTAGGAGAACCGCATCCGCAGGGCGGAGCGCATCGGCACCCGGCCGGTGACGCCCTCCACGATCCGGATCAGCTGCGGGGCGCCGTCACGCGGGGGCATGAAATCGGTCACGCGTACGGTCCCGCGCGGGGTGTCCCACTCGGTTTCCAGGATCAGCGAGTCGCCGCGGTAGCCGCGCCGGGCGGCCGTGGGCGGCTTGGCGTCGGCCGCGTGCGCCGGGCCGAGCCGCCAGAAGCCGTGCTCCTCGGTGCCGAGCAGGCCGGCGAAGATGGCATGCGAGTCGAAGCGGGGCAGGCACAGCCAGTCCACCGTGCCGTCCCGGCAGACCAGTGCGGCGGTCTGCATGTCTCCGATGAGTGCGTAGTCTTCGATGCGCCCGGCCACGTGCAACTCCAGTCGAACGGCCACGTCACACCCCCGCGCAGGGGGCTGTCGCTAGTGCGGTCAAGGGTCGTTGTTGTGTGTCGTTGAGCGGTGAAGCAAAGCAGCCCGCCGAGCCCTGAGGCAACACGACAGTCCTTGCTCAACGAACTGCCGCGCTCTCGTTGTTCCGGGTTGGTGCAGGCGGGGGTGTGCCGTCGTTACCGGCCGGGCTCGGCAGTGAGTGTCCGAGCAGGATACGACGCGTGCAGATGATCCGGGTGCCGCTCCGGGCAACCCGTATGGGCCGAACGAGTGAGCGCCGGGTGATGACCGTGTGCCCGGTCCGGTGCGAAAGTTGCGAGAGTGACGGCGGTGTACTCCCGCTGTGCCCGGCCGGGTGCGGAGCGTGGCCGGAAGCCATCTCGCTCAGGCGCTGATACGCTGGTAGCCCGTGGACCGGTGGGAGAAAACCCCCCGAACCGCAGCGACGGCACCCCCGGAGATCTCCGGGACGGCAGCCGCACCGCCTCACCGCCAGCGACCACGGGAGCCCCCTCTTGGCCATGCCGCCCAAATCCACGACGACCAAGCACATCTTCGTCACCGGGGGTGTCGCCTCCTCGCTCGGCAAGGGTCTGACCGCCTCCAGCCTGGGCATGCTGCTCAAGGCCCGCGGCCTGCGTGTCGTGATGCAGAAGCTCGACCCGTACCTGAACGTCGACCCGGGCACGATGAACCCCTTCCAGCACGGTGAGGTGTTCGTCACCAACGACGGCGCCGAGACCGACCTGGACATCGGTCACTACGAGCGCTTCCTCGACCGCGACCTGGACGGCACCGCCAACGTCACCACCGGCCAGGTGTACTCCACGGTGATCGCCAAGGAGCGGCGCGGCGAGTACCTCGGCGACACCGTGCAGGTCATCCCGCACATCACCAACGAGATCAAGCACCGCATCCGGCGCATGGCCACCGACGAGGTCGACGTGGTCATCACCGAGGTCGGCGGCACGGTCGGCGACATCGAGTCGCTGCCGTTCCTGGAGACCGTCCGCCAGGTCCGCCACGAGGTCGGCCGGGACAACGTCTTCGTGGTGCACATCTCGCTGCTGCCCTACATCGGCCCCTCCGGCGAGCTGAAGACCAAGCCCACCCAGCACTCGGTGGCCGCGCTGCGCAACATCGGCATCCAGCCCGACGCGATCGTGCTGCGCTGCGACCGGGAGGTCCCCACCGCGATCAAGCGGAAGATCTCCCTGATGTGCGACGTGGACGAGGCCGCCGTGGTCGCCTGCCCCGACGCCCGCTCGATCTACGACATCCCCAAGGTCGTGCACACCGAGGGCCTGGACGCCTACGTGGTGCGCAAGCTCGACCTGCCGTTCCGGGACGTGGACTGGACCACCTGGGACGACCTGCTCGACCGCGTCCACAACCCCGAGCACGAGGTCACCCTCGCCCTGGTCGGCAAGTACATCGACCTGCCCGACGCCTATCTGTCGGTCACCGAGGCGCTGCGCGCGGGCGGCTTCGCCAACCGCGCCCGGGTGAAGATCAAGTGGGTCACCTCCGACGACTGCAAGACCCCGGCCGGGGCCAAGGCCCAGCTGGCGGGCGTCGACGGCATCTGCATCCCCGGCGGCTTCGGCGACCGCGGTGTGCTGGGCAAGGTCGGCGCGATCCGCTACGCCCGGGAGAACAAGATCCCGCTGCTCGGCCTGTGCCTGGGCCTGCAGTGCATCGTGATCGAGGCCGCCCGCAACCTGGCCGACATCCCCGACGCCAACTCCACCGAGTTCGACCCGGCCACCTCCCACCCGGTGATCTCCACCATGGCCGAGCAGATGGACATCGTCGCCGGCGAGGGCGACATGGGCGGCACGATGCGGCTCGGCATGTACCCGGCCAAGCTCGCCGAGGGCTCCATCGTCCGCGAGGTCTACGACGGCAAGGAGTACGTGGAGGAGCGCCACCGCCACCGCTACGAGGTCAACAACGCCTACCGCGCGGAACTGGAGAAGAAGGCCGGCATCGTCTTCTCCGGCACCTCCCCCGACGGCAAGCTCGTGGAGTACGTGGAGTACCCGCGCGACGTCCACCCGTACCTCGTCGCCACCCAGGCCCACCCGGAGCTGCGCTCCCGGCCGACCCGTCCGCACCCGCTGTTCGCCGGTCTGGTGAAGGCGGCCGTCGAGCGGAAGAACTCCAAGTAACACGCCGGTTGTACGGTGGCCGGGGTGCGTACCTTCGCAGGAGGTGGGCACCCCGGTTTCACTGTGTGTACGCGGAAGGAACAGGGCATGACGATCAAGGACACCCGCGAGGAGTGGGAGATCCGGGCCACGGAGACCCCCTTCACGGGCAACAAGACCTCCGTCCGCACCGACGAGGTGGTCATGCCCGACGGCTCGGTGGTGAGCCGCGACTACCAGGTCCACCCCGGCTCGGTCGCCGTCCTCGCCCTGGACGAGGAGGACCGGGTCCTGCTGATCAACCAGTACCGCCACCCCGTGCGGCACAAGCTGTGGGAGATCCCGGCCGGCCTGCTCGACGTGCCCGGTGAGAACCCGCTGCACGCCGCCCGGCGGGAGCTGTACGAGGAGGCGCACGTCAAGGCCGAGGACTGGCGGGTGCTGGCCGACGTGTACACCACCCCCGGCGGCTGCGACGAGGCCGTGCGGATCTTCCTCGCCCGCGAGCTGTCCGAGGCCGACGGGGAGCGCTTCGCGGCCGAGCACGAGGAGACCGACATGGAGCACGCACGCGTGCCGGTCGACGAACTCGTGCGCCGGATCCTGGCCGGGGACGTGCACAACAACTGCCTCGTGGTCGGTGTGCTCTCCCTGGTCGCCGCCCGCGGCGGGGACGGGCTGGACGCCCTGCGCCCGGCCGACGCGCCCTGGCCCGCGCGCCCCTTCGGGAACTGACCGGACCCGTCAGGACCACTGGTGTGACCATCGCCTGATCCGATCGGGCGATGCGTTCGCCGCGCTCCTCCGGGTACGTCGCAGAGCGTGAACTAGGCTCTGCAAACGCCCGTACCGGAAGACACCGGCGGGCTTGCGCGTGCGGTGGGACGGGAGTGTGGCCCGTGACGGAACAGGCGGTGGACCCAGACGGTGCGGAGCTGTCCGCGCCCCCGGCTCCGAAGGACCGTTTCCTGGGCCGGGCCCGGGAGCTGAAGGAACTGCGCGCCGACATCGAGCGGGCCGGCCTGGACACCCTCTCCGGCCGCAAGGCCCCCCGCGCGCGCGTCCTGCTCATCGCCGGCCGCCCCGGCTCCGGCCGCACCAGCCTCGCCGAGGAACTCGTCCGCCGGGTCGCCGGCCGTTACCCGGGCGGGGTCCTGCGGGCCCGGCTCAGCGAGCCCGACGGCACCCCGGTGCCC
>NZ_JACBWZ010000432.1 GCF_013870595.1 Streptomyces sp. WELS2
AGCGGGCTCGGCGGCTGGGCGGCCGGGGCCGTGCCGGGCATGCTGGTGTGGCTGCCGCTGTTCTTCGGCGAGGAGCTGGGCTGGCAGGGGTACCTCTTCCCGCGTCTCGTGGGGGACGGCGACCGCCGGAGCCTCGTCCGGGCGTACACGGTCACCGGTACGGCGTTCGCCCTGTGGCATCTGCCCACGCTGCTGATGGGCGGCCAGTACCCGGGCCGGCCCTGGTATGTGTCGGTGCCCGCCCTGCTGGTGAGCTGCGTCCTCATCCTGCCGGTCTTCACCTGGCTGCGGCTGCGGTCCGGGTCGGTCGTGCCCGCCGTCATCGGTCACGCGTTCGTGAGTTCCGTCAGTGTCGGCATGGTCAAGGAGTTCGCCGATCCCACGGCGGCGCTCGATCCGCTGCACATGGGCATGGCCGGCTGGCCCGGCTGGGTCGCCACCGGCGCTTTCGTCGCGTTCCTGGCGCTGACCGGCCGGCTCCGGCCCTCGTTCCACACTCGCGGTCGTACCGGCGAACTCCCCGCGCGCCACGGGGATTTCCATGCCGGGCGGGTCGCCCGCTCCGGCTGAGGCGGCGGCTCGTACCCTGTTGCCGTGTCGTCCTCCCGTATGCGTCGTGTCGCCGTCCTGGTGCTGGAGGGTGCCAAGCCGCTCGATGTCGGCATCCCCGCCCAGGTGTTCACGACCCGGGCGAGCATGCCGTACGAGGTGCGGGTGTGCGGTGCCGCGCCCGGCCTGGTGACCGGCGGCGACGGCCTGTCGTACCACGTCGCCGACGGCATCGGCGCGCTGGAGTGGGCCGAGATCGTCTTCATCCCCGGTTACCGGTTCCCGGACCGCGAGGACCCCCCGGCCGCCGTGGTCGAGGCGCTGCTCGCCGCCCACGCCCGGGGCGCGCGGCTCGCCGCCATCTCCACGGGCGCCTTCGCGCTGGCCGCCACGGGCCTGCTCGACGGCAGGCGTGCCACGACCCACTGGCACTACACCCGGGCGCTCAGGGCGAAGCACCCGCTGGTCCGGGTCGACGAGAATGTCCTCTTCGTCGACGAGGGCAGCGTGCTGACGTCGGCCGGCGCCGCCTCGGGCATCGACCTGTGCCTGCACATCCTGCGGGGAGACCTCGGGGTGGCCGCGTCGAACCACGCGGCCCGGCGCCTGGTCGCGGCCCCCTACCGCAGCGGCGGTCAGGCACAGTACGTGCCGCGCAGCCTGCCCGAGCCGCTCGGCGAGCGGTTCGCCGCCACCCGCGAGTGGGCGCTGCACCGGCTCGGCGAACCCCTCAGCCTGAAAGCGCTCGCCCGGCACGCGGCGGTCTCACCGCGCACCTTCTCCCGGCGCTTCGTCGAGGACACGGGGTACACACCGATGCAGTGGGTCATGCGGGCCCGCGTCGACCTGGCCCGCGAACTGCTGGAGCGTACGGAGCTGAGCGTCGAGCAGATCGCCGCCGACGTCGGTCTCGGCACCGGCACGAACCTGCGCACCCACTTCCAGCGCATCCTCGGCACCACCCCGACCGAGTACCGGCGCACCTTCGTCCGGCGGGACTAGGGCCTGTCGACGAGAACGCCGCGGATGTGCGTTCCGGGCCCCGCGTCCGCGGCGTGATCCCAACGACAGGTCCCAGGCCTCCCCCGCCGGGGATTCCGTGCCGGTCCGGGTACGGTGCGGAGGGTGAACCGTCAGCAGCTGGAGTACTTCCTCGCGGTCGCCGAGCACGGCAGCCTCGGTCACGCGGCGGTGGCCGCCGGGGTGAGCCAGCCGTCGCTGTCGCAGGCCCTGGGCACGCTGGAGAAGGAGATGGGCGCGGCGCTGGTGCGCCGGGTGCGGCGGGGAGCCGTTCTCACGCCGGCCGGGCACGCGTTCGTACCCCACGCGCGGCTGCTGCTGCGTGAGCTGCGCCGGACGGGCGAGGTGATCGGCCGGCCGGACGGCGGACCGGCCGGGGAACTGGACCTGGTCACCACGCCGGTGCTGGCCGTCGATCCGTGCGCCCCGCTCCTCGGACGGTTCCGCGGGCTGCACCCCGAGGTGCGGGTGCGCGTCCAGGTCACCGGCCGCGACGCGGAGGTGCCCGGGATGCTGGCGGACGGCCGGGCCGAACTGGGCCTGGTCTGCCTGCCCCTGGACCCGGACGGCATCGTGGTGCGCGCGCTGGCCGAGCACGAGATCATGGCCGTCTTCCCGCCCGGCGAACCGCCCCCGCCCGACCCGTTGCCGGTCCGGTGGCTGGCCGGCCGGGAGACGGTGGGGGTCACCGGTCGCAGCCGACGGCGCGAACTGGTGGGTGAGGGCCGCCGCCGTGGCCCGGGCCAGTTTCTCCAGGTAGCCCTTGGGCGGTTTCGGCGCGCGGATCACCACCGAGCGCCAGTACAGCGGGCCGGAGATCAGGTCGAGGGCCAGCTCCGGGTCGGCCCCGGCGCGCAGTTCGCCCCGCTGTTCGGCCGCCGCCACGATCCGGCTGGCCACGCCCTCCTGGCCGTCCCGCAGCGCCTTCTGGAAGGCCTCGGCGAGATCGGGGTTGCGGGCCGCCTCGGCCTGGAGGTCGGGGATGATCTGGGACGCGACCGGGTGGCGCAGGGCGCGGGACGTGACCTCGTACAGCAGGCGCAGGTCCCCCTCCAGGGAGCCGGTGTCGGGCACCGGGAAGCCGGTCACCGCCATCGCCGAGACCACGTCCAGCACCAGGTGGAGCTTGGAACGCCAGCGCCGGTACACCGCCGTCTTGCCGACACCGGCCCGGCGGGCGATGCCCTCGATCGACATGCGGGCGTAGCCGACGGCGGCCAGTTCCTCGAAGACCGCCGTCCGGATGGCCTCGGTCACGTCCTCCCGGAGCACGGCGGCCCCGGCGGGCGCGCGGCGGCGCGGACGCGCCGGCGGCTCGTCGGCGGAGGCGGCGTTCGTCGTCATACCGCACAGCATAGGCCGTGACGACGAAACGGTTGCGTTCCGACGTGCGCTGCCCTACGCTCACGTTGCGACGATACGGTCCCGTCCCGACGTAAGAACACGTGAAGAGAAACGTAAGGAAACGCCGGCCGACGGGCACCGCGGCGCTCCCGGCGCGAGCCGGGCGCGGCATCCCCTCCCCCGAGCGAAAGCAGCGGATGTGAGCCAGGTCCTCCACACACCGCCCCCCACCCGGGCCCCGGCCGACGACGATCTCGCGGCGCTCGCGGCCCGGCACGGCCTGTCGGTCAGCGGCGCCCGCCCCTCCCTGCCGCAGTACGTCCGCCAGCTGTGGGCCCGCCGCCACTTCATCGGTGCCTTCGCCACCGCCAAGCTCACCGCGCAGTACAGCCAGGCGAAGCTCGGCCAGGTCTGGCAGGTCATGACCCCGCTGCTGAACGCGGCGGTCTACTACTTCATCTTCGGCGTGCTCCTCGGCACCAAGCAGAACGTCGCCGACTACGTGCCGTTCCTGGTCACCGGCATCTTCGTGTGGACGTTCACGCAGAGCTCGATCATGGCGGGCACCCGGGCGATCTCCGGCAACCTCGGCCTGGTCCGGGCGCTGCACTTCCCGCGTGCCGCGCTGCCGATCTCCTTCGCCCTCCAGCAGCTCCAGCAGCTGCTGTTCTCGATGTGCGCGCTCGTCATCATCCTGCTCTGCTTCGGCGTGCCGGTCGCCGCCTCCTGGCTGCTGGCGGTGCCCGCGCTCGTCCTGCAGTTCACCTTCAACGCGGGCGTCTCCATGGTCATGGCGCGGCTGGGCGCCAAGACCCCGGACATCGCCCAGCTGATGCCCTTCGTGCTGCGCACCTGGATGTACGTGTCCGGCGTGATGTGGAGCATCGACAAGATCGCCACGCACGACGACCTGCCGCACGCCGTCACCGTCCTGCTGCAGATCAACCCGGCCGCCGTCTACATCGACCTGATGCGGTTCGCGCTGATCGACAGCTTCCAGGCCCACCAGCTGCCCCCGCACGTCTGGGCGGCGGCGGTCGGCTGGGCACTGTTCGCCGGCGTCGGCGGCTTCATCTACTTCTGGAAGGCTGAGGAGACGTACGGCCGTGGCTGAGCACACCACCGAGAAGGTCCCCACCGTCGTCGCCGACCGCGTCGACATCGTCTACCGGGTCAACGGCACCGGCGCGGGCCGCGGCTCGGCCACCGCCGCCCTCAACCGCATCCTGCGCCGGGGGCAGACCGAGAAGGCGGCCGGCGTGCGCCGGGTGCACGCGGTGAAGAAGGTGTCGTTCGTCGCCTACAAGGGCGAGGCGATCGGGCTCATCGGCACCAACGGCTCGGGGAAGTCGACCCTGCTGAAGGCGGTCGCGGGCCTGCTGCCGGTGGAGAACGGGCACATCTACACCGACGGCCAGCCGTCCCTGCTGGGCGTGAACGCCGCCCTGATGAACGACCTCACCGGCGAGCGGAACGTCTTCCTCGGCGGCCTGGCCATGGGCATGTCCCGGGAGCAGATCAAGGAGCGCTACCAGGACATCGTCGACTTCTCCGGCATCAACGAGAAGGGCGACTTCATCACCCTGCCCATGCGCACGTACTCTTCCGGCATGGCCGCGCGGCTGCGCTTCTCCATCGCCGCCGCCAAGGACCACGACGTCCTGCTCATCGACGAGGCGCTGGCCACCGGCGACCGCTCCTTCCAGCGCCGCTCGGAGGAGCGGATCCGCGAACTGCGCAAGCGGGCCGGCACGGTGTTCCTGGTCAGCCACAACAACAAGTCGATCCGCGACACCTGCGAGCGGGTCCTCTGGCTGGAACGCGGTGAACTGCGCATGGACGGGCCGACGGAGGAGGTCATGAAGGAGTACGAGGCCTTCACCGGCGAGAAGAAGCCGGCGGCGAAGGCGTAGGCCGCCGCGGCCCCCGGCGGGGACGGCACCGGCATGCACCGTTTTATACGTCCTTTACCTGACGTTGTGAAAGATGTGCCGGACATTCCCAGCCTAAGGAGTCCACCGCGATGCCCCAGTTGAGTGTGATCGTCTACGGGCCGAACACCCAGGGGCATCTGACGGAACTGCTGGACTCCCTGACGGCCCATCCGCCGCCCGGCACCGAGATCGTCGTCGCCGCCGTCGGCGACTGGGCGCGGGAGACGGCCGAGGGTTACGCGCCCGGGATGACCGTCGTACCGCTGCCGGACGGCACCGGTGACGCCGAGGCCCGCGCGGCCGGGGCCGCCCGGGCAGCCGGCCGCTGGCTGCACTTCGTCCACGCCAAGGACGGCCTCCCGGCCGGCGGACCGGGGCTGATAGCCGAGCGGACCGCCGAACTGGACGCCCTGGACGGCGCGGACCCCGTCGACGTGCTCCTGTTCGACCACGTCGTCACGGACTGGCAGGCCGCCGGCAG
>NZ_JACBWZ010000433.1 GCF_013870595.1 Streptomyces sp. WELS2
GCTTCCTATTGTCGGAGGATCATGCCTCCGACAGACCGCTGGTACGACGTGCCGTCCCTGGCCGGGGCCGCCGAGGCCCTGCCCGCTCTCGGCAGCCGGGTCTTCCTCAGTACCGGGCGCCTGGGCCTCGCGGCCTTCGCCTCCCTGACCGGCCTGCACTTCCTCGTCCGCTCCGTGGAACCGCCCGAACCGCCCCTGCCGCCGGACACCCGGGTGATCCTGGCCCGCGGCCCGTTCACGGTCCCGGACGAGACGCGGCTCCTGCGCGCCCACCGGATCGACGTCCTGGTCACCAAGGACAGCGGAGGCCGGGCCACGGCGGCGAAACTCACGGCCGCGCGCGACCTGGGGCTGCCCGTCGTCGTCGTCCGCCGCCCCCCGCTGCCGGCCGGGGTCGAAGCGGTACCCGACGTGGCGAGCGCGCTGGAACGCCTGGGCCTCGGAACACACGGGGGACCGGGCGACTGATCCCGTCGGCTGCCCGCCCCCGCCGGGCCGGCCGTCCGCCGACACGGGCCCTCGACTCCACATCGGCGGTTCACACCGGGGCCGGCCCCGTACCGCCGGCCCCACGCTGCTCGTGGTCGTACCTCTCCGCGGGCCTCTGCGGGCCGCCCGGAACGGTCGCGTCAGTCCCGTACGGGCCGGTCCTCCGCCGCATTCCTGCGCAGCAGGTACGTGTCCATGATCCAGCCCTTGCGCTCGCGTGCCTCGGCTCGCAGGCGCTCGATGCGCGGAGCGGCCTCGGCGATCGGGCCGGAGACGAGGATCTCGTCCGGCGTGCCTATGTAGGCGCCCCAGTAGATGTCCATGTCCTCCTCGGCGTACCGCCGGAAGGCCTGGTGCGCGTCCAGCATCACGACCACGTCGTCCACCCCCGCCGGGAAGCCCTCGGCCAGCCGCCGCCCCGTGGTGATCTGCACCGGCCGGGCGACCCGGTTCAGCCCCGTGCGGTGCCGGGCGACCAGGGCGGAGACGCTGCTGATGCCGGGCACCACGTCGTACGTGAACTCCACCGCGCCCCGCGCCAGCACCTCCTCGAGGATGCCCAGCGTGCTGTCGTACAGCGCCGGGTCCCCCCAGACGAGGAACGCGCCGGTGCCGTCCTCGCCCAGTTCGCCGGAGATCAGCCGCTCGTAGATCCCGGCGCGGGCGCTGCGCCAGTCGCCGACGGCCGGGGAGTAGGCCGAACCGCCCGCGGAGCGGTCCCGCTCCGGGTCACGGGCCTCCACCACCCGGTACGACCCGGCCGGCAGATGCGCGTCCAGCATGTCCCGGCGGAGCTGGGTCAGATCGCTCTTCACCTCGCCCTTGTCGAGAAGGAAGAACATGCTTGCCGACGGCCAGCTCGGCCCCGGCGTCCAGCAGGGCGCGGGCGGCGGCGTGCGGCTCGCGGGTCCCGGTGGCGATCTCCACCTCGTCCAGGTTGCCGACGGCGACGGTGGCGTGGCGCAGGGCCTCGGCGTAGAAGGGGCGGGCGGTGCCGGGGTCCGCCCAGAACACGGGGCGCCAGTCCAGGTCGAAGACGGTGATGCCGGCCCGGGCCCGGTGGGCGAGGGCCGCGAGGGTCGCGGTACGGCTCGGCTCCTCGCTCAGTCCGGTGCCGGTGACCCAGAGGATCCGGGCCGCCGCGATGGCGTCCAGGTCCAGTTCGTGGGGGTGGATCTCCAGGTCGGGGGCCTTGGGCCGGCGGTAGAAGTACAGCGGGAAGTCGTCCGGCGGGAAGATCTCGCAGAAGGTGACGGGGGTGGGCAGGCCGGGGACGGGGGTGACCCAGCGGTCGTCGACGCCGAAGCCGCGCAGGGCCTCGTGGAGATAGGTGCCGAACGGGTCGTCGCCGGTGCGGGTGATCACGGCGGTGCGGCGGCCGAGCCGGGCCGCGGCGACCGCGACGTTGGCCGCGGAGCCGCCGAGGAACTTGCCGAAGGACGTGACCTGGGCGAGCGGGACGCCGCTCTGGAGCGGGTAGAGGTCCACCCCGATCCGCCCCATGGTGATCAGGTCGTAGGCCATCGGCTTCCCTTCGTCATGGCTCTCCCGGCTTTCTAGCCCGCGCACGGAACGGTGTCAACGTTTTGTCCGGACATACGGACTTCCACGCTCCGGTACGCGAGCCGTCCGCCTTCGCATGGATGCCCTCTGCGCCCGGTTCGTCACCGGCACCGCCCTCCCGTTCCGGACGGCACGCCCGTACGGGTTGCCGGTCGCGGTCCGCCGGCAGCGCGAGGCGTCAGCTCCAGGGCTCGATGACCGTGACCCCCGCCTCCGTCGCCGTGCCCAGCGCCGCGAGCGCCGCCGGGGCCGCGTCGAGCGCGATGGTGCGGGTCACCAGGAGGTCGGGGCGCAGCACGCCGGCGCGGACCAGGCGGAGCATGCCGGGGTAGGCGTGGGCGGCCATGCCGTGACTGCCGAGCAGTTCGAGTTCCAGGGCGATCGCGCGGGCCAGCGGGACCGGGGTGGTGCCGTCGGCCGAAGGGAGCAGGCCGACCTGGACGTGCCGGCCGCGGCGGCGCAGCCCGTTCACGGAGGCGGCGCAGGTGGCGGGCGAGCCGAGGGCGTCGAGCGAGAGGTGGGCGCCGCCGTCGGTCAGCTCGCGGACGGCGGCCGCCGGGTCGGGCACGCCGGTGGCGTCCAGGCACGCGGCGGCGCCGAAGTCGCGCGCCAGCTCCAGCGCCCGGGGCGAGACGTCGACCGCGACCACCCGGGCGCCCGAGGCCGCCGCGATCATCACCGCCGACAGGCCGACCCCGCCGCAGCCGTGCACCGCGACCCACTCCCCGGCCGCCACCCGGCCCTGCTGGACCACGGCCCGGAAGGCGGTGGCGAAGCGGCAGCCGAGGGCGGCGGCGGTGGTGTACGCCATGTCGTCGGGGAGGGCGACGAGATTGACGTCGGCGTGGTCCAGGGCGACGTACTCGGCGTAGGAGCCCCAGTGGCTGAAGCCGGGCTGGGTCTGCCGTTCGCACACCTGCTGGTCGCCCGCCGCGCAGGACGCGCAGGTGCCGCAGGCGCAGACGAACGGCACGGTGACCCGGTCGCCCGGCCGCCACCGGGTCACCCGGGCGCCCGCCGCCTCGACCACTCCGGCCAGTTCGTGTCCCGGCACGTGCGGCAGCGTGATGTCCGGGTCGTGCCCCGCCCAGCCGTGCCAGTCGCTGCGGCACAGGCCGGTGGCCTCCACCCGGACGACCACCCCGTGCGCCGCCGGCTCCGGGTCGGGCACCTCCCGGACCCCGGCCGGCTTTCCGTACTCCTCGAAGACCACCGCTCGCATGCGCACTCCTTCCGGGAACCCGCAGGAAGGCTAGACGCTCCGGGGAGTCGCTTGGCTTCATACCCCCTAGGGGTATACAGTACGGAGTATCGGGGTTCCTCCGGGCACCCCACAGGTCCCACACGCGCCTCGACGAGGAGTAACGACATGACCACCGTCACCACCGTCTACAAGGTCACCGGCATGAGCTGCGGTCACTGCGAGGGCTCCGTCTCCGAGGAGATCTCCCGCATCCCGGGCGTCAGCTCGGTGAAGGCCGTCGCGTCGAGCGGCGAGGTGACCGTCGTGTCCGCGGCCCCGCTCGACGAGGAGGCCGTGCGCGCCGCCGTCGACGAGGCCGGCTACGAGCTGGCCGGCCAGGCCTGAGCAGCACTCCCCGATCCCCCGACCGGGCCGTGCCGACCAGCTCATACTGGATCCGTACGGCCCGGTCCGATGTCTGGAGTCCGGACATGACCAGCACCACCGCCAAGCCGTCGGTCACGGCGCCCGGCACCGAACAGGTCGAGCTGCTCATCGGCGGCATGACCTGCGCCTCCTGTGCCGCCCGGGTGGAGAAGAAGCTCAACCGGATGGACGGCGTGAGCGCCACCGTCAACTTCGCCACCGAGAAGGCCAGGGTCACCTTCGCCGAGGGCATCGAGGTCGCCGACCTGATCGCCACCGTGGAGAAGACCGGCTACACCGCCGAGGAACCCCGGCCGCCGGAGCCCGGGCCCGGCACCGGGACCGCGCCGGAGGACCCCGGACGGGACGCGGAACTCGGCGAGCTCCGGCACCGCCTGCTCGTCTCCGCGCTGCTCGCCGCGCCCGTGGTCCTGCTCGCGATGATCCCCGCGCTCCAGTTCGACAACTGGCAGTGGCTCTCGCTCACCCTGGCCGCGCCGGTCGTCGTCTGGGGCGGCGCCCCCTTCCACCGCGCCGCCTGGACGAATCTCCGGCACGGCGCCGCCACCATGGACACCCTCGTCTCGGTCGGCACGCTGGCCGCGTTCGGCTGGTCGCTGTGGGCGCTGTTCTTCGGCGACGCGGGCACGCACGGCATGCACGACGAGTTCCGGCTCACCGTCTCCCGCATGGACGGCGCCTCCACCATCTACCTGGAGGTCGCCTCCGGGGTCGTCGCGCTGATCCTGCTCGGCCGCTATCTGGAGGCCCGCTCCAAGCGCCGCGCCGGTGCCGCCCTGAAGGCCCTGATGGAGCTGGGCGCCAAGGACGTGGCGGTCCTGCGGGACGGCCGCGAGGTGCGGGTGCCGGTCTCCTCCCTGGCCGTGGGCGACCGGTTCGTCGTACGGCCCGGCGAGAAGATCGCCACCGACGGCACGGTGACCGAGGGCGTCTCCGCGGTGGACGCGTCCATGCTGACCGGCGAGTCGGTGCCGGTGGACGTCGGCCCCGGCGACCGGGTCACCGGCGCCACGGTCAACGCCGGCGGCCGGCTGGTCGTCGAGGCCACCCGGGTCGGCGCGGACACCCAGCTCGCCCGGATGGCACGGCTGGTGGAGGACGCGCAGAACGGCAAGGCCGAGGTGCAGCGGCTCGCCGACCGGATCTCCGCCGTCTTCGTCCCGGTGGTCATCCTGATCGCGCTCGGCACCTTCGGCGTCTGGCTGGGGGTCACCGGGGACACGGTCGCCGCGTTCACGGCCGCCGTCGCCGTCCTGATCATCGCCTGCCCCTGCGCGCTGGGCCTGGCCACGCCGACCGCGCTGATGGTGGGCACCGGGCGCGGCGCCCAGCTGGGCATCCTGATCAAGGGTCCCGAGGTGCTGGAGTCCACGCGCCGGGTGGACACGGTCGTCCTGGACAAGACCGGCACGGTCACCACCGGCCGGATGACCCTCCAGGACGTGTACGTCGCCGAGGGCGAGGACGAGAAGGAGCTGCTGCGCCTCGCGGGCGCCCTGGAGCACGCGTCCGAGCACCCGGTGGCCCGCGCCGTCGCCATCGGCGCCGAGGAACGTGCCGGGGCCCTTCCGCCGGTGGAGCACTTCGAGAACGTGCCGGGGCGGGGCGTGCGCGGGCGCGTGGACGGCCGTGAGGTGG
>NZ_JACBWZ010000434.1 GCF_013870595.1 Streptomyces sp. WELS2
AGATCATCGACGCCACCGAGTCCACGGCGCGGAGGAGCACGTCCCGGCGGTGGCCGGCGGCGGCGCGGGCGACACCGGGGAGCACGAGCTCGCGAGCCGGCGGGAGCGGCGCGGCAAGGGCCGCAAACCGGCCAAGAGCAAGAAGCGGCGCACCGGCTGCGCCTGCATGGTCGTCGTCCTGGTGTTCGGCGGCGGCCTCGGCGGAGTCGGGTACTTCGGTTACCAGTTCTACCAAAATCGTTTCGGCACGGCCCCGGACTACGCGGGTGACGGCACCGGTGAGACGGTCACCGTCGAGATCCCCAAGGGCGCCGGAGGCTGGGAGATCGGCCGCCGCCTGAAGGAGGCCGGGGTGGTCAAGAGCGCCGAGGCGTTCGTCCACGCCCAGACCAACACCCCGGGCGCCGACGGCATCCAGGCCGGTGCCTACCTCCTGAAGAAGGAGATGTCCGCCGCCAGCGCCGTCCGGCTGATGCTGGACCCGCGCAGCCAGAACAACGTCATCGTCACCCCCGGCGAGCGCAACTCGGGCGTGTACGCGGCCATCGACAAGAAGCTGGAGCTGTCCTCGGGCACGACCGAGAAGGTCGCCGAGAAGCAGTACAAGAGCTTCGGCCTGCCCGCCTGGGCGCAGAACCACGCCGACCTCAAGGACCCGCTGGAGGGCTTCCTCTTCCCGGGCACCTATCCGGCCGCCAAGGGCATGAAGCCGGAGGCCGTCCTCCAGCAGATGATCGGCCAGGCCAAGCAGAAGTACGCCGCCTACGGCCTGAACGAGAAGGCCGGGGAGTTCGGCCTGGACAGCGCGTACCAGCTCGTCACGGTCGCGAGCCTGGTGCAGGCCGAGGGCAAGACCCACGACGACTTCCGCAAGATGGCCGAGGTGGTCTACAACCGCCTCAAGCCCGACAACACCGAGACCAACCGGAAGCTGCAGTTCGACTCGACCTACAACTACCTCCTGGGCAAGAGCAACATCCACATCTCCGAGGAGGAGATCAACAGCAACCCCAGCCCGTACAACACGTACAGGCACCCGGGGCTGCCGCCCGGCCCGATCGGCAACCCCGGCGAGGACGCGCTGAAGGCGATGCTGAACCCCACGCACGACGGCTGGATCTACTTCGTGGCGACCGACGGCATGAGCAACACCGAGTTCGCCAAGACGTACGCGGAATTCCTGGAGCTCAAGGACAAGTTCAATGCCAACACGGGCAACTGACGGCCGTCGTGCCGCCGTGCTCGGCTCGCCGATCGCCCACTCCCTCTCCCCGGTGCTGCACCGGGCGGCGTACCAGGCGGCCGGGCTCGCCGGCTGGTCGTACGACAGCTTCGACGTCGACGAGGCCGCGCTGCCCGGCTTCCTGGACCGGCTCGGGCCCGAGTGGGCCGGGCTGTCGCTGACCATGCCGCTGAAGCGGGCCGTCATCCCGCTGCTGGACGAGGTCAGCGACACCGCGGCCTCGGTCGACGCGGTCAACACGCTGGTCTTCACCGAGGACGGACGCCGGCGCGGCGACAACACCGACATCCCGGGCATGGTGGCCGCCCTGCGCGAGCACGGCATCGAGGAGGTCGGCTCCGCCGCCATCCTGGGCGCCGGTGCCACCGCCTCCTCCGCGCTCGCCGCGCTGGCCCGGATCTGCACCGGGGAGGTCGTGGCCTACGTCCGCAGCGAGGCCCGCGCCGCCGAGATGCGCCAGTGGGGCGAACGGCTCGGCGTCGAGGTCCGCACAGCGGACTGGGCCGACGCCGCCGCGGCGCTGAGCGCGCCGCTGGTGATCGCCACCACGCCCGCCGGGACGACCGACGCGCTCGCCGCCGCCGTACCGGAACGCCCCGCCGCCCTCTTCGACGTGCTCTACCACCCCTGGCCCACCGAACTGGCGGCCCGCTGGTCCATGTTCGGCGGCGCCGTGGTCGGCGGCCTCGACCTGCTGGTCCACCAGGCCGTGCTCCAGTTCGAGCAGATGACCGGGCGGGCCCCGGGCCCGCTGGACGCCATGCGGCAGGCCGGGGAGAAGGCGCTCGCCGCCCGCTGACGCCTCCGCGGGCGTCCGCCTGCTGGACCGGCGGCTGTCCGCCGCCCCGGGACGTGGGAGGATCGGAGGTGGCGTGCCGGGGTCGCGCACCCGGTGACGCCGTCGCCGTGCGCCAGGGGCGCACGCCGGGCAGTACCGGGCGCGAGCACTGAGGAGCACCGTTGAGCAGGCTGCGTTGGCTGACCGCTGGGGAGTCCCACGGTCCGGCACTTGTCGCGACGCTGGAGGGTCTTCCCGCCGGCGTGCCGATCACCACGGAGATGGTGGCGGATCACCTGGCGCGGCGGCGGCTCGGCTATGGCCGTGGTGCGCGGATGAAGTTCGAGCGGGACGAGGTCACCTTTCTGGGTGGTGTCCGGCACGGGCTGACCCTGGGTTCGCCGGTGGCGGTGATGGTGGGGAACACCGAGTGGCCGAAGTGGGAGCAGGTCATGGCGGCCGATCCGGTGGATCCGGAGGTGCTGGCGGGTCTGGCGCGCAGCGCGCCGCTGACCCGTCCGCGTCCGGGCCACGCGGATCTGGCGGGCATGCAGAAGTACGGCTTCGACGAGGCCCGTCCGATCCTGGAGCGTGCCTCGGCGCGGGAGACCGCGGCCCGGGTGGCGCTCGGGGCGGTGGCGCGTTCGTACCTGAGGGAGACGGCCGGGATCGAGATCGTCTCGCATGTGGTGGAGCTGGCCTCGGCCAGGGCGCCGTACGGGGTGTACCCCACGCCGGCGGATGTGGAGCGGCTGGACGCGGATCCGGTGCGCTGCCTGGACGCGGACGCCTCCAAGGCGATGGTCGCGGAGATCGACCAGGCCCACAAGGACGGCGACACCCTCGGTGGTGTGGTGGAGGTGCTGGCCTACGGGGTGCCGGTCGGGCTGGGCTCGCACGTGCACTGGGACCGGCGGCTGGACGCGCGGCTGGCCGCCGCGCTGATGGGCATCCAGGCGATCAAGGGTGTGGAGGTCGGTGACGGTTTCGACCTGGCGCGGGTGCCGGGTTCGAAGGCGCACGACGAGATCGTGACCACGGACGAGGGCATCAGGCGGGTCACGGGCCGCTCCGGTGGTACCGAGGGTGGTCTGTCCACGGGCGAGCTGCTGCGGGTGCGGGCGGCGATGAAGCCGATCGCGACCGTGCCGCGGGCGCTGCGGACGGTGGACGTGGCAACCGGTGAGGTGGCGCAGGCCCATCACCAGCGGTCGGACGTGTGCGCGGTGCCGGCCGCCGGGATCGTCGCCGAGGCGATGGTGGCCCTGGTCCTGGCGGACGCGGTGGCGGAGAAGTTCGGCGGCGACAGCGTCACGGAGACCCGCCGCAACGTCCGCTCCTACCTCGACACCCTGGCGATCAGGTGAGCGCGGTACCCGCACTCGTGCTGGTCGGGCCGATGGGCGTGGGCAAGTCCACGGTGGGCCGGCTGCTCGCCGGCCACCTCGGCGTGGGCTACCGGGACACCGACGACGACATCGTGGCCGCCCAGGGCCGCACCATCGCCGAGATCTTCGTGGACGAGGGCGAGCCCGCCTTCCGCGCGCTGGAGAAGGCGGCCGTGCGCACGGCCCTCGCCGAGCACGACGGCGTCCTGGCGCTGGGCGGCGGCGCCGTCCTGGACGAGGACACGCGGGCGCTGCTGGCCGGGCACCGGGTGGTCTACCTGTCGATGGAGGTCGAGGAGGCCGTCAAGCGCACCGGCCTGAACGTGGCCCGCCCGCT
Organism: Streptomyces sp. WELS2; assembly: GCF_013870595.1. GTDB lineage: Bacteria > Actinomycetota > Actinomycetes > Streptomycetales > Streptomycetaceae > Streptomyces. The sequence goes on from NZ_JACBWZ010000434.1 coordinate 3,747, forward strand.
GCTCGCGGTCAACCCGCGCAAGCAGTGGCGCGAGCTGATGGAAGCACGACGGCACCTGTACGAACAGGTCGCCACCGCGGTGGTCGCGACGGACGGCCGTACCCCCGAAGAGGTCACGCAGAGCGTGCTGGACGCACTGGAGTTGAAGCAGCGATGAGCGACGCAGTCACCCGGATCCGGGTCGGTGCCACGGCGGGCACGGACGCCTACGAGGTGCTGGTCGGCCGGCAACTGCTGGGTGAACTGGCCGGGCTGATCGGCGACCGGGCCAAGCGGGTCGCGGTGATCCACCCGGAGGCGCTCGCGGAGACCGGCGAGGCACTGCGGGCCGACCTGGCCGGGCAGGGGTACGAGGCCGTCGCGATCCAGGTGCCCAACGCGGAGGAGGCCAAGACCGCCGAGGTCGCCGCCTACTGCTGGAAGGCGCTGGGCCAGTGCGGCTTCACCCGCACGGATGTCATCGTCGGCGTCGGCGGCGGTTCCACCACGGACCTGGCCGGGTTCGTCGCGGCGACCTGGCTGCGCGGGGTGCGCTGGGTGGCGATCCCGACCACCGTGCTGGCCATGGTGGACGCCGCGGTCGGCGGCAAGACCGGGATCAACACCGCCGAGGGCAAGAACCTCGTCGGCTCCTTCCACCCGCCCGCGGGCGTGCTGTGCGACCTGGCCGCGCTGGACTCGCTGCCGGTCCACGACTACGTCTCCGGCCTGGCCGAGGTCATCAAGGCGGGGTTCATCGCCGACCCGGTGATCCTGGACCTGATCGAGGCCGACCCCGAGGCCGCCCGCACCCCGGCCGGCCCGCACACCGCCGAGCTGATCGAGCGGTCGATCCGGGTCAAGGCCGACGTGGTCTCCGCGGACCTGAAGGAGTCCGGGCTGCGGGAGATCCTCAACTACGGCCACACCCTGGGCCACGCGATCGAGAAGAACGAGCGGTACAAGTGGCGGCACGGCGCCGCGGTCTCCGTCGGCATGCACTTCGCCGCCGAACTGGGCCGCCTGGCGGGCCGCCTGGACGACGCGACCGCCGACCGCCACCGCGCGATCCTGGAAGCCGTCGGCCTGCCGCTGCACTACCGCTACGACCAGTGGCCCAAGCTGCTGGAGACGATGAAGCTCGACAAGAAGTCCCGCGGCGACCTGCTCCGCTTCATCGTCCTGGACGGACTGGCCAAGCCCACCGTCCTGGAAGGTCCCGACCCGGCCGTCCTCCTCGCCGCGTACGGCGAGGTCGGGCAGTAGGTCCCGGACTGTTCCCTCCGTCCGATTCCCTTCCCGGACCGGGCACTTGGGACCGTCCCCGGCCGTTTCACCGAACGACGGCCGGGGACGGTACCGTTCGGTAGGCAGTGGGGCGTGCCCCCGCCGCCGGCACAGTGCCTGTACGAGACGAAAGTGGCAACGGATGCAGCACGCAGTGGGTTCTCCGCTGCCGCCGCCCCACCAGCCGGGGCAGGGGCCGCACGCCGGCTGGGCACCGGCCCCCCATGAGCCGGCCGCCCACCAGCCGGCCTCCTACCAGTCGGCCGCCCACCCCCCGGGCCGCCGGGGGGCTCCCGGGTGCGGGCA
>NZ_JACBWZ010000435.1 GCF_013870595.1 Streptomyces sp. WELS2
CGTCAGCCCAGCGCGTCGGCACCACGGGCCGACTCGGTGACACCGTCCGCGGCCTGGCCGCCCAACGCGTCGGCGACCGTGGGATGGACGGGCAGCAACTGGGAGATGCCGGTCATGTTGACCATGCGGACGAGGCGGTCCGGGACGGCGGCGAGGCGGACGGAGCCGTTCGCCTTCTGCGCGACGTGCAGGAGGCTGATGAGCGCGCTGAGTCCGGTGGAGTCGACGAAGTCGACCTGGGAGAGGTCCAGCACGATGTGCGGAACTCCCTCTTCCACGACGGACACGGCCCGCTCGCGCAGCGTGGACGCCGTATGCAGGTCCACGTCTCCGGTGACGCGGAGAACAGCGCCGCGGTCGCCGGTGTACTGGACGGTCACCTGGAGAATTTCGGTCACGTTGGTCATCACTCCTGGCCGGAGGGGCTCGGACACTACGGTCGCGGACGGGGCTGCGGGATTTGCCGCGCCGTCGCTCAGGCTGCGGACGCGTCGTCCGGGCCGGGGCCGCGGACGGTCGCCAGGTCGGCGAGACCCGAGACGGTGACGACGGGTTCCAGCAGCGGCGTGACGATGAGCTGCAGCCGGTCGGCATGGGCGAAGAGCACGCTCAGCCCCGCGCTGTCGAGGTATTCCACCTCGGTCAGATCCAGCACGAGAGGACCGGAGTCGCCCTGCAGGGCCTCGGCCAGGGAGGCGGCGTTGCTCATGTCGATCTCTCCGCTGACGGCGAGGCGGGCCGTGCCGTCCGGGCTCCGGCCGGTGGTGAGGGTGAGAGGCGTGGTCACGAGGCGATCCTCATCTGCATGTCGACGGTGGTGCCCGAAGGGCCCGGGGTGATGGTGACGTGCTGCATCATGGCCCGCATGAGGCCCACACCCCGCCCGCGGTGGGCGTTGAGCTCGGGCCGGGGCGTCTTCCACCGGCCGCTGTCGGCGACCGTCAGACGCAGGTTGTCGACGAGTGCCTCGGCGCGCAGTCGCACGACCTCGCCCGGTGAGTGCCGGTGCCCGTGCTCGATCGCGTTGGCGCACGCCTCCCCGGCGGCCACGAGAACGTTCTGGATCGTGTGCGGCGGCAGGTCGCACTGGGCGAGCCAGCTGCGCAACGCCTTGCGCACCGGTGCGAGCTGGGACGACTCCGCGGGGAAGGACACCTCCAGCGGCGCCGGATGGCGGTACAGCAGCAGTGCCACGTCGTCGTCGTAACCACCGGCCGGCGCGAGCCGGGACATCACCGCACTGGCGAGGTCGTCGACGGGTACGTCGCGCCCCTCCTGCACCGCGGCGCTCGCCTGGCCTATCCCGATGCTGAGCGGGCGCCGACGGCGTTCGACGAGTCCGTCCGTGTACAGCAGCAGGGTGGCGCGCGCGGGCAGGACGCACGCGGCTTCCGGCCGCGGCCTGCCGGGTCGTACGGCGAGCGGCAGCGAACGCCCCTCTTCCAGCAGTACGGTGCCGCCGTCGGGGTGTGCGACGATGCCGGGCGGATGTCCGGCGCTGGAGTACGTCAGCTCTCCCGTGCCGGGATCGAGGACGCCGCAGAACACGGTCGTGCACAGGGCGCCCGGCACGCTCGCGGCGAACTGGTCGAGGGCCATCAGCGTCCGCGCCGGGCTGGAGTCCTGCAACAGCAGCGCGCGGCAGGCGCTGCGCAACTGCCCCATGACGCTGGCCGCCTCCAGTCCCCGCCCGACGCAGTCCCCGACGACGATCCCGATCCGTCCGTCCGGCAGGGCGACCGTGTCGTACCAGTCGCCGCCCACCTCCAGCGGACGGGTGGCGGGCTCGTAGCGGACGGCGAAGCCGTCGGGCAGCCGGGCCGGGCCCAGGATGGCGCGCTGCAGCGCGATCGCGGTCTCCCGCTGCTGGTCGATCTGATGCGCCCGGACCAGGCCCTGTGCCAGATGCCCGGCCAGCAGCGACAGCAGGAGCTGGTCCTCGGAGGTGAAGGGCCGGTTCTCGCCCAGGTCGATCCACAGGGCCAGCGGACCGTCGGGGTGTTCCAGCAGCACGCCGGCGCCGGCGGCCTCGGCCACCGCGGTGAGCGGGGACCGGTGGGGCAGCTCGGCGAGTGCGTCCCGGCGCTCCTGGGGCAGCTCCTCCCAGCGCAGACCGGCTTCCGTGGCCGTGAGGGCGGGAACGTCGCCGTGTCCGAAGACGGCGGCCACCACGCTCCGTGCGCGCCACAGCGTCTTCAGGACGTCCAGGGCGGCGGACAGCGCCTCGGGCAGACTCGCGGCCCGGGACAGCGAGGTGCTCAGGGCGGCCAGGGCCGTCTCGCGCTGGACGGCGTAGTGATCGGCGGTGACGTCCCGGAACGTGCCGACGACGACGCGGCGTCCGGTGTCGGGGTCCTGGGCGTTGTTGAAGGTGACGGCCACCCACAGCCGGTGGCCGTCGCGGTGGGTGACGGGGATGGTGTAGGCGCCCTGCCCCTCTTCCAGCAGTCCGGCGAAGGCTTCCTCCACCCGCCGGTGTGCCTCGGGATCGGTGGCGGCATCCGGCCACCACGGATGGATCGGGGTGTACGGGAGGTCTTCGGGGCCGTAGCCGAGGATGTCGGTGAACGCGGTGTTGATCTCCACCACGGCTCCGGACTCGTCGCAGACGAAGAACGCCTCCTGCAGTGAGTCGACGAGCGCCGTCCGCCATCGCAGGTGATGGCCGCGCAGCCGGGCCAGCTCGATGTTCGCGCGCACCCGGGCCAGCAGCTCGGCGGCGGCGAACGGCTTGACCAGGTAGTCGTCCGCGCCCGCGCCCAGTCCCTCGATCGACGCCTCCTGTCCGGCCCTGGCGGACAGGAGCAACACGGGAATCGAGGCCGTACGCGCGTCACCGCGCAGCCGCGCCACCAGTTCGAGCCCGTCGAGCCGGGGCATCATCACGTCGCTGACGACGAGGTCGGGTGTGTCGCGGCGAACGGACTGGAGTGCCTCGATGCCGTCGGTGACGGTGGTGACCTCGTATCCCGCCGCGACCAGGATGCGGGTGAGGTACTCGCGCATGTCGGCGTTGTCGTCGGCGACCAGGATCCGGGCGCTGACGGCAGCCCCGGAGGCGGCCGTCGACGTGTCCGCCTCGGCCGCCACCACGGAACCACCCGTCGTCGCGCCGTTGTCGCCGTCCGGCAACCAGCGCAAGGCCTCCTGGACGTAGGGATCGGCGGTGGCGGAGGCCGTCGGACCGCCCGCCGCGGCCACCACGGACCCGTCCGGCAGGTGGACGGTCCCGAACGGCACCCGGATGGTGAAGGCGGTTCCCTCGCCCTCGGCGCTCTCGGCCGTGATCTCGCCACCGTGCAGGCCGACCAGTTCCCGCACGAGGGCCAGACCGATACCGCTGCCCTCGTTCGAGCGGGAACGGGCGTTCTCTATTCGGTGGAACCGCTCGAACAGCCGGGGCATCTCCGCCTCGGGCACCCCGATGCCGCTGTCGGCGACGGTGACCACGGCATGCGTGTCCGTCCCGCGCACGCTCACCCGGATCCCACCGTCGAAGGTGAACTTCAGGGCGTTGCTGAGGAGGTTGAGGACCACCTTCTCCCACATGCCGCGATCGATGAACACCGGCTCGGGCAGGGACGGGCAGTCCACGTCGAAGGAGAGTCCGGCCTTCTCGACGGCCGAACGGAAGACACTGGCCAGTTCCGCGGTCACCACGGCCAGGTCGACCGGCTCGTAGTGGGCCCGCATCCGGCCGGCCTCGATGCGGGAGAAGTCCAGCAGCGTGTTGACCAGCTTGCCCAGGCGCAGGCTGTTGCGGCGGATGATGTCGAGTTCCTGCCGCACCTGTTCGTCGGCGTCGGCGAGCCGGTGCCTCAGTTCCTCGACAGGGCCCATGATGAGGGTGAGCGGGGTGCGGAACTCGTGGCTGATGTTGGAGAAGAACGCGGTTTTGGCCCGGTCCAGTTCGGCGAGTTCCTCCGCTCGCCGCTGCTGCGCCTCGTAGCTGCGGGCGCTGCCGATGCCGGACGCGATGTGTCCCGCGGTCAGCTCGACGAAGCCCTGGTACCCCTGGTCCAGGGCGCGGTACCGGTTGAGGGCCGCGGCGAGGAAGCCGTACGGCACGCTGCCCTGCTGGAGCAGGGGGACCACGAGCGCCTGGACGGGCGGTTCGGGCCAGTCACCGGCGGGCAGGCCGGCGAAGGCGTCGCCGGTGAGGGGCAGCAGGACCGACTCACCCCTCATGAGGGTCTCGACCGGCCAGACACCGTCGGGGTCGTCGGCCGACAGGACGGCCGGGGCCGCCGGATGCCCCTTCGGGATACCGGTCGAACCGGCCAGCCGGGCGGTGTCGCCGTCGAAGAGGTAGGTCAGGGTGAAGGGCAGGTCCCGCGGGTTGCGGGACAGCTGCCGGTCGGCGAAGGCCAGCACCTCCTGCTCGGTGCGGATCACACTCGGGTCCGAGCCCAGGTCACGCAGCGTGGCCATGCGCCGCTCGCCGATCACCCGGTCGGTGTCCTCGCTGACCACGCAGAGCATGCCCACCACGTCACCGGCGTCGTCCCGCAACGGGCTGTAGGAGAAGGTGTGGTAGGTCTCCTCGCTGTACCCGGACCGTTCGAGGAACAGCAGCAGTCCCTCGTCCCAGGTGGCCTCACCGGTACGCAGGACGGTGTCGACGCGGGGGCCGATGTCGTCCCAGATCTCCCTCCACACCTCGTTCGCCGGCCGCCCCAGCGCCCACGGGTACTTGTGGCCGAGGGTGTCACGCCGGTAGGCGGCGTTGCAGAAGAAGGTCAGTCGCTCGCCCCACGCCATCCACATGGGGAACCGGGAGGACAGCAGGATACTGACCGCCGTGCGCAGGCTCTGGGGCCACTCCCGTGGCAGGCCGAGGGGCGTGGCCGCCCAGTCCACGGCCGCCAGGTCCCGGCCGATCTCGCGGTCGGCGGTGAACACGTCGTCGGCCGTCGTCGGCGGCCTGCGTTCAACCCCGTCGGAACGTGCCACGCGCCACCCTTCCCCTCACACCGGCCCACCGCTGTGGGCCTTCTTCCAGCCGAACACACCCGCGGCCGTCACCTGGCCGCGCACCCTTGCCTCTATGCCCCGGAATCACCGCCCGATGCCGGCGCACACCCCGCGCTCACTCACAGGAGCGAGGCCTTCTCCACACCGGCCGGCCACCGCCCGTGGGTTGCGTACGCATGACGCGTCACGCAGGTCCGGGAGGTCCTGGCCGGGCAGTCGCGGCCCACAGGATAATCCAGGACACACGGGGGCTCGCGAACAGGTGCGTGCGGCGGTGTCGACACTGGTCGACGAGCTGATCCGATGGGGACTGCTGGAGGAACTGGG
>NZ_JACBWZ010000436.1 GCF_013870595.1 Streptomyces sp. WELS2
CAGGACGCGCAGGGAGGTCTCGTCGGCCGGACGGCCGGTCAGCCGGCCCCACAGGCGGTGCGCCAGCGGGCCGTCGTCCTCGTGGTCGTACCCGACCGGCGGCAGCGCGGCGACGAGGGTGGGGATGAGGGTGCGCGCCGTGTGCAGGACGGCCTCCTCGGACAGGTCGAAGCGCAGCGGGTCCTCGGCCGCCGCGGCGATCGCCGCCACCCGCAGCCGGTCGACGGGGGAGGCGTGTTCGGACAGCGCGTCCACCGCGCGCCGGGCGACCTCCACGGTGGCCTCGGGCGCGGTGAAGGCGGCCCCCGGCGCGGGCCGGCCGGTCCACAGCCACTCCGCGACCTCCTCGTAGGAGTGGCGGGCGGCCAGCTCGATGGCGTCGACGCCGCGGTAGTAGTACCGGTCGTGTTCGATCAGCGTGATGCGGGTCCGGACGGACAGTTCGCCGCCGGAGCCCGGAGTCCCGGCGGCCTCCCGGCGGTGGCGGCGGGCGAGCGCCTCGACCTCCCCGGCCTCGAAGGTGCTGGCCCGGCCGCCGGGCTCGCGTCTGCTGCTGAGCAGGCCGCGGCTCACATACGCGTAGACCGTCTCGGGCTTCACGCCGAGCAGTTCGGCGGTCTCCCTGGTGGTCAGCCTGCGCCCGGGGCGGTGGGGAGCGGTGTCGTGATCGCGCATGGGGGTCACCGTAGCCGTCTCTGCACATGTTGATGGGCGAACATTGACCCAGGCAACGTTGATCCAATGACCCTCACCTGTTGACCGGCCGATCACGTAGGGGTACGCGGGCCATGAGCCGGTGCCGGGCCGCTCGTATCCTGGACCCTCCGTCCATGCCCGTCCGCGCACCGGGCGGTGAGCCGGTGCGCGCTGGTACGTCTGAGAGGTCGCCCGTTGGGGAACAGCTTGGCAAGCGGCGGCAGCCCGCGGCAGATCCCGGTCGTCGTACTCGCCGGTTTCCTGGGCTCCGGGAAGACCACGCTCCTCAACCATCTGCTGCACCGCAGCGGAGGCAGCCGCATCGGGGCCATCGTCAACGACTTCGGAGCCATCGAGATCGACGCCATGGCCGTCGCCGGCGCCCTCGGCGACTCGACGGTCTCTCTCGGCAACGGCTGCCTGTGCTGCGCCGTGGACGCCGGCGAACTCGATCTGTACCTGGACCGGCTCGCCGCGCCCGCCGCCGGCATCGATGTGATCGTCATCGAGGCCAGCGGGCTGGCCGAGCCGCAGGAACTCGTGCGCATGCTCCTCGCCAGCGAGCACCCGGGCATCGTCTACGGCGGTCTCGTCGAGGTGGTCGACGCCGCCGAGTTCGACGACACGCGCGCGAAGCACCCGGAGATCGACCGGCACCTCGCCCTCGCGGACCTGGTCGTCGTCAACAAACTCGACCGCGCCGGCGACGCGGACCGGATCCTCGGGCTCGTCCGTTCGCTCACCGACCGCGCGGCCGTCGTCCCCGTCACCTACGGGCGGATCGACCCCGAGTTCCTCTTCGACTGCCGGCCCAGCGAGGAGCGCGTCGGCCAGCTGTCCTTCGACGACCTGCACGACCACGACGACCCGGACCACGCCGGGCACCTGCACACCGGCTACGACAGCCTGTCCTTCAGCTCCGCGGTCCCCCTGGAACCCCGGCGGCTCATGCGGTTCCTGGACAGTCGGCCCGAGGGGCTGTACCGGATCAAGGGCTACGTCGACTTCGGGCCGTACGACGCGGTCAACCGCTACGCCGTGCACGCCGTCGGCCGGTTCCTGCGCTTCTACCCGGAACCCTGGGCGCCCGGCGACGAGCGCCTCACCCAGCTCGTGCTGATCGGCTCCGGCATCGACGCGGACGCGCTCCGCAAGGAGCTGGACGACTGCGGGAACGACGCCCCGCACGCCGACGAGCACGGCATGTGGGGCGTCCTGCGGTACGTACAGGGACCGGACGAGGCGGACGCCGTCGTGGAGGAGCCGCCCGCCTAGGGTGTGTCGTTCGGCTCACGCCGCGGACGCGGGGCACGGCACGCACATCCGCGGCGTTGTCGTCGGTGGTCGACGCTCCGCGGTGCCGCCCTCCTCCGCCTTGCATCCGCACGTACCAGGCCCCGCTCACCGGCATGACGGGGCGCCGCCGACGCCTCGCGACCTGATCCGAACGACAGACCCCAGTCCCGCCGGACCCCGCACTCCAGAAGGAGACCCGCACCCTCATGACCGCCGCCATCCGCCGCGAGCACGACCTGCTCGGCGACCGTGACGTCCCCGCCGACGCGTACTGGGGCATCCACACCCTGCGCGCGACGGAGAACTTCCCCATCACCGGCACCCCGATCTCCGCCTACCCCCACCTGATCGACGCCCTGGCCGCCGTCAAGGAGGCCGCCGCCCTCGCCAACGAGGAACTCGGTCTGCTCGCGCCCGAGAAGGCCGCCGCGATCGTCGCCGCCTGCCGCGAGATCCGCGCCGGGAAGCTGCACGACCAGTTCGTGGTGGACGTCGTCCAGGGCGGCGCCGGCACGTCCACCAACATGAACGCCAACGAGGTCGTGGCCAACCGCGCGCTGGAACTGCTCGGCCACGCCAAGGGCCAGTACACGCATCTGCATCCCAACGAGGATGTCAACCTGAGCCAGTCAACCAATGACGTCTACCCGACCGCCGTCAAGATAGCGACGGTCTTCGCGGTACGTGGACTGCTCAAAGCGATGTCCGTACTCCAGGACGCCTTCGCCCGCAAGGCCGTCGAGTTCCGTGACGTGCTCAAGATGGGCCGTACACAGTTGCAGGACGCGGTACCCATGACGCTGGGTCAGGAGTTCTCCGCGTTCGCCGTCATGATCGAGGAGGACCGCAGCCGTCTCGCCGAGGCCGTCGAGCTGATCCACGAGATCAACCTCGGCGCCACGGCCATCGGCACCGGCCTCAACGCGCCCGCCGGGTACGCCGAGGCCGCCCGCCGCCATCTGTCCGCCATCACCGGCCTTCCGCTGGTCACCGCGGCCAACCTGGTCGAGGCCACCCAGGACTGCGGCGCCTTCGTCCAGATGTCCGGCGTCCTGAAGCGGATCGCGGTCAAGCTCTCCAAGAGCTGCAACGACCTGCGCCTGCTGTCCTCCGGTCCGCGCGCGGGCCTCGGCGAGATCAACCTGCCGCCGGTGCAGGCCGGTTCGTCGATCATGCCGGGCAAGGTCAACCCGGTCATCCCCGAGGTGGTCAACCAGGTCGCGTTCGAGGTGATCGGCAACGACGTCGCCATCACCATGGCCGCCGAGGCCGGACAGCTCCAGCTCAACGCCTTCGAGCCGATCATCCTGCACTCCCTGTCGAAGTCGATCACGCATCTGCAGAGCGCCTGCCGCACGCTGGCCGAGCGCTGTGTCTCCGGCATCACCGCCAACACCGAGCGGCTGCGCGCGACCGTGGAGAACTCCATCGGCCTGGTCACCGCGCTCAACCCGCACATCGGCTACACGGCCGCGACAGACATCGCCAAGGAGGCCCTCGCCACCGGCCGCGGTGTGGCCGAACTGGTGCTGGAGAAGGGCCTGCTGCCGGCCGGCCGGCTGGCCGAGCTGCTGCGCCCGGAGATCGTCGCGGGCAGCGGCGCACCGGCTGCCTGACCTGCGATAACACCACCTCGACAAGGCTCGGGAACCGGCCGGGAGGCACAATGGTGATCATGACAACGACGTCGTCCGCCACCTTCCTGCCGGTCCTGGAGCGCATAGCCGAGGAGATCGGCCACACGCCCGGGCGCGGCCGTCCCGCCGACTACATCCCCGCCCTCGCCGCCCGCGACCCGCGCAGCTTCGGCATGGCCGTCGCCGAGCCGGACGGCACGGTGTACGGGGTGGGGGACTGGCTCGAGCCGTTCTCCGCCCAGTCCATCACCAAGGTCTTCACCCTCGCCCTGGACCTGGCCCGGGAGGGCGACGAACTCTGGGAGCACGTGGGCCGCGAGCCCTCCGGCAACCCGTTCAACTCGCTGGTCCAGCTGGAGTACGAGAACGGCATCCCGCGCAACCCGTTCATCAACGCGGGCGCCCTCGTCGTCACCGACCGGCTGCAGACCCGTACCGGGGACGCGGCCGGCGAACTGCTGGACTTCCTGCGCGCCGAGAGCGGCAACCCCGCCCTGGACTTCGACACGGAGGTGGCCGCCTCCGAGGCCGCGCACGGCGACCGCAACGCCGCCCTCGCGCACTTCATGGCGTCCTACGGCAACATCGACAACGACATACCCGTCCTGCTCGACCAGTACTTCCGGCAGTGCTCGATCGCCGCCTCCTGCGCCGACCTGGCCCTCGCCACCGGTTTCCTCGCCCGGCACGGCATCCGAGCCGACGGCAGCCGGCTGCTCAGCCGCAGCCAGGCCAAGCAGGTCAACGCGATCATGCTGACCTGCGGCACCTACGACGCGGCCGGCAACTTCGCCTACCGGGTGGGCCTGCCCGGCAAGAGCGGGGTGGGCGGCGGCATCATCGCCGTCGTACCGGGCCGGTGCACGCTGTGCGTGTGGAGCCCGGGCCTGGACGAACGCGGCAACTCCGTCGCCGGGGTGGCGGCCCTGGACCGCTTCACCACACTCACCGGCCTGTCGATCTTCTGAGCCGGGGACACGTCCGGCACCCGCCGGACGCACACGTCACCGGCCGCCCCGTCCCCTGCCGGTCACACATCCGCTCCCGCCCGGCAGGACCGGCGTCGCCCACCGGCCACCCGGCGTTGCCACGCTGCCCCGGTGTTGGTCATGGCATTCCCCGTCGACCTCCGCCACTGCCAGGCCCTGGGCCTGGCCGGCACCGCCTTCCTCGCGCTCGGCGGCGAGACGGCCGGCGCCCTGCCGGTCCGGGAACTGTGGGCGCCCGCCTCGGTGCACGCGGCCCTCGGCCTGGTCGGGGTGTACTTCGGCATCGTCCTGCTGACGGCGGCCTGGCTGTTCCTGGGCCGGCTGGTACGCGGCCCGCGCCCGCCCACCCCGCGCGCCCTGCTGCTCGTCCTGGTCCTCTGGGCGGCCCCGCTGCTGCTCGCACCCCCGCTGTTCAGCCGGGACGTCTACAGCTACCTCGCCCAGGGCGCCATGGCCGACGCCCACATGGACGTCTACGCCCACGGCCCGGACCGGCTCGGCGGCCCGCTCGCCGACGAGGTCGCCCCGATGTGGCGGCACACCGCCGCCCCCTACGGCCCCGCCTTCCTGGGCCTGGCCGCGGCCCTGTCCGGGCTGACCCACGGCGAGCTGCCCGCCGGCCTGCTCGGCAGTGCGGCAG
>NZ_JACBWZ010000437.1 GCF_013870595.1 Streptomyces sp. WELS2
CGCGGGACACCGGTGCCACGGTCGACTCCATGGCGCGCAGGGTGGGGTGGTCCGACGCCTTCGCGCCCGGCGTCGCCTTCGAACGCCGCCGTGGCATCACGCCCACGCACCATCGGACCGTCGCGCCGCGTACCCGGGAACCAGGTCCTCGGGTCTCGGGTGCGCCGGGTCGTCACATCGGCATGGGTACGACTCCGGTAACACCTCGGGCTCCCCCGGCGGCACCGGCAACGCGAGGACCGTATACAGGAGTTGGCGACCGATGGGGAACCGGTATGTGGAATACGTGGCCCGTGGAGCCGGTTGCGCGAGACATGAAGGCTATTGGTGTGCAGGAGTTCGGCGGCCCGGGCGTTCTGCGGGTGCTGGATCTGCCCGAGCCCCAGGCGGGTCCTGGTGAGGTGCGTATCCGCGTGCACGCGGCTGCGGTCAGTGCCACCGATGTCCTGCTGCGTACCGGTGGGCACGCGGTGCGCATGCCCGGCCGGCGGCCTCCGTTCGTACCGGGTATGGATGCCGCCGGGGTGATCGATCAGCTCGGGCCCGGGGTGGACGGCCGTCTCGCCGTAGGCCAGCGGGTGGTGGCGCTGGTGCTGTTCACCGGTCCGCGCGGTGGTGCCTACGCGGAGCAGGTGGTCGTGCCCGCCGCGTCGGTGGTGCCGGCTCCGGAAGGGGCCGGCTTCCCGGAGGCGTCGACCCTGTTGATGAACGCCATGACCGCGCGCCTCGCTCTGGACGTGCTGTCCGTGCCGCGTCAGGGGACGGTCGCCGTGAGCGGTGCCGCCGGCGCCGTGGGCGGGTACGCGGTGGAGCTGGCCAAAGCGGACGGGCTGACCGTGATCGCCGACGCGGCCGAGCGCGATGGGGAACTGGTCCGTGGGTTCGGGGCCGACCACGTCGTCGAGCGCGGGAGCGGGATCGCCGCACGGATCCGTGCGCTCGTGCCCGAGGGAGTGGCCGCGGCGGTGGACGGATCGGTGCAGACCACCGAGATCGTGCCCGCGATCGCGGATGGTGGTGCCCTCGCCGAACTGCGGGGCTGGTCGGGGCCGGCCGAGCGGGGCGTCCGGGTGTACCCGGTGATGGTGACCGATCGCATCACCGACACCACCGGCCTGGACGCCCTGTGCCGCCAGGCCGAGAAGGGCGTTCTGACATTGCGCGTCGAGGAGGTGCTGCCCGCTGCCGAAGCGGCCCGGGCCCACCGCTTGCTGGAAGCCGGCGGCCTGCGGGGGCGAGTGGTGCTCGACTTCTCCTGAGAACTCCGCTCCCGGCGGCCGTACGACCGGCTCGCCCAGCGGCTCCTGTCCGCCGGTGTCCGGGCGGCGGTACCGTACGGAGACCGGTCCCCGCATCTCTTCGCCGCGGCTTCGGCCGTCCCCGCTCACCCGGCGCGGCCCGTGCACGCCCGCGGCTGCGGCCGGTCGCGCAGGTAGCGGAGGCGTTCCTGCCGTGTGAAGTCACGGTGCAGGGCGCGGCAGACGCTGTCGATCGTCTCCGCCGGGCCGGGCAGGGCCGGCTTCCACACCTGCACGGTGCCGTCCACGCCACCCGCCACCAGTGCGCGCCGGCCGGGACTGAACGCGAGCGCGGTGACGGCCTTGCGCCGGTCCCGGAAAGCGGCGCGGACGGCGTGCGCGGTGATGTCCCAGACGCGGATGGTGCCGTCGGCATGGCCGGTGGCGAGCAGGCTGCCGTCCGCGCTCGGCGCCACCGACACGGCCTGGTCGGCCAGGACCGCCCTCGCTTTCCCCGAGACCGGATCCCACAGCCGCACCGCTCCGTCGGCGTCGGCGGAGACGAGGGTGCGTCCGTCCCGGCCGAAGGCAAGGGCCACGATGACGTCCGTGGCACCGGTGAGCACGGCCCGGCACCTGCCGGTGGCCGTGTCCCACAGCCGGACCGTCGCGCCGGTGCCACCCGTGGCCAGGAGCCGGCCGTCGGGGCTGATCGCCGCCGCCAGCACGGTGTCGGCCACGGGACGCCGGCGTACGACGGTGCGGAGCGTACGACGGGCCGGGTCCCACAAGCTGACCGTGCGGGCGTCTCCACTGGTCAGGGCCGTCACCATGCGGCCGTCCGGCCCGCGTCCCACAGCGACCACACTGCCGGGGCCCACGGGGACGGAGCCGGGCCGGCGGACGCCCTGGAGGGGGCGGGCGGCCGCGTCCCGCACGCGGACCGCTCCGCCGACATCGCCGATGACGAGTGTTCTGCCGTCCTCGCCGAAGGCCAGCGACGAGATGGTGGCGGACCCGGCCCGGGTGGTGCCGGGCCGGGCCGTGCCCGCCTGCCAGAGGCGGACGGTCCGGTCGCGGCTTCCGGTGGCGAGGGTGCCCCCGTCCGGGCTGAACGACAGGGAGGACACGCGGTCCCCGTGCCCGGTGAGCACGGCGCGGCTCTTTCCGGTGACCGCGTCCCACAGCCGCGCCGTGTCGTCGGCGCCGGCGGTGGCGAGCACCCGTCCGTCCGGGCTGAAGGAGATCGCGTCCACCGAGCCGGCGTGGCCGGTCAGGAGAGCCCGCTGCGCACCCGTCCCGGTGTCGGTGAGCCGTACCGGGCCGTCGAGCTCGCCGACGGCCAGCACACGGCCGTCCGGGCTGAACGCCATCGAGGTGACAGGAGCGTGGCCGATGGTCCACTCGCGGGTGCGACCACCCAAGAGGTCGTGCAGCCGAATGGTCCCGTCGGCGTTCGCCACGGCCAGGACGTGGCCGTCCGGGCGGTAGGCGACGGCCCGGACCACGCCGTCGGAGGCACGGAAGGCGGTGCGCACCTCGCCCGTCGCCGCGTCCCACACCCGTACCCTCCCGTCCGCACCCACGCCGGCCACCGTCCGGCCGTCGGCGGCGAACACCACCGGGCCCTCGGCCCGGCCCCGGACGGCGATCGTCCGTGCCCGCCCTTCCGCCACGTCCGTCGGATCCGTCGGGTCCGTCGGGTCCGTCAGCAGGAGGGTTCCGCCGGCGTTCGTCACGGCGAGGAGACGGCCGTCCGGGCGGTAGGCGACGGCCCGGACCGCACCGCCGGAGGCACGGAAGGCGGCGCGCACCTCGCCCGTCGCCGCGTCCCACACCCGTACCCTCCCGTCGGCACCCACGCCGGCCACCGTCCGGCCGTCGGGAGCGAACACCACCGCGTCGACGGGGGCGGTGTGGCCGGTGAGGCGGTGCCGCAGTGGAAGGGCCGCCGCGGCGTAGAGGCTCGCGGTGGCCTCTGCCGTGGGGTGGAGGCGGTACGCCTGGACGGCCAGGAGGGAGGCGAGATCCGGGTCGCTGCGCAGCAGGGCGTCCGACTGCGCGGCCAGTTCGCGGGACCGTGCGGTCCGCTGGGCGGTGACGGCCTCCTGCCGCCGGCGCTCGCTCGAGCGATACTGGTTCCAGGCGATCAGGCCCGCGGTGACGGCGACCGCGAGCAGGACGGAGAGCAGGACGGTCAGCCGGCGCAGCCGCAGCGTGGTGAGGGCGGCCATACGCTGTTCGCGGTCGCGAGCCGTCACGCTGCGGACGAGGAACTCCCTTTCGAGGGCCGTGAGTTCCCCTTTCGTCTCCGGGCCGCCGAACACTTCCTCGGCGGTGACCAGCCGGACCCCGCGGTACAGGGCGCCCGGATCACGGTCGAGGGCGTCCCACACCCGGGCCGCCTCGGTGAGCAGGCGGTGCACGCGCAGCCGTTCACGAGCCTCGTCGATCCAGTTCCGCAGCCTGGGCCAGGCGGTGAGGAGGGCTTCGTGCGCCAAGTGCACGGTGCTGCCGTCGACGGTGACCAGCCGGGCCCTGACCAACCGCTCCAGCACGTCTCCGGTGTCGGGGGAGCCGTCCGTCCGCAACTCCTCCCGGTCCGCCGGGCGCCGGGTGTCCTGTGTGCCCTGGCCCGGTGTCACCAGGCGCAGCAGGATCTTGCGGGCGTGGGCCGCCTGGTCCGCGGGGAGGCGGGCGTAGAGGTCTTCGGCGGTGCGGCACAGGGCGCCCTGGAGTCCGCCTGTCGCCTCGTAGGCGGCCAGGGTCAGGGTCCTGCCTCTGCGGCGACGCCAGGTTTCCAGCAGGGCGTGGGACATCAGGGGCAGCCCGCCGGGCTTCCCGGCGGCCTCCTCCACGATCCGCGCGGTCAGCCGGCGTTCCACGATGAGACCGGCCGCCATCGCCGGCCCGACGACGGCCCGGCGGAGTTCGGCCGGGGTCATGGGGCCGACGAGCAGGGTGGCCTCGCTCAGCGCGGCGGCCAGTGACGGGTGTCGGGCGCAGTGGCCGAGGAAATCGGTCCGCATCACGATCACGACCCGCAGCCGGTGCTCCGGCCGCAGCGCGGTCAGCAGCAGGTCCAGGTAGGCCTGGCGCTCGGCGGGGTCGGCGCACAGGGTGAAGAGTTCTTCGAACTGGTCGACCAGGACGACCGTGTCCCCCGGTTCACGGCTCGCTCGCCCCACCGTGGCGTGGGCGGACATCGGATGCGGTCCGGGTGTGAGGATGCGGATGGCCGTCGGCCGCCGCTCCGGTGACTCCTCGCCCTGGAGGCGCGGGATCAGCCCGGCGCGCAGCAGCGAGGACTTGCCGCTGCCCGAGGGGCCCACCACCGCCACCAGGCGGTGGGTGAGGACCCGCTCGGCGAGCCGGGCCGTGAGCTGCTCGCGGCCGAAGAACAGGTGCCGGTCGTCCGTCTCGTAGCGGGCGAGGCCCCGGTACGGTGACGGGTCGTCCCGCTCCTGCGCCGGCTCGGCGGTGGCTTGCCGTTCCGCCTCGCGCCAGCGTCGTTCCCACTCGGCGGGGTCGGCACCGCACGCCTGCGCGTAGGCCAGTGTCACGGCCAGGGACGGCAGTTGCTCTCCCGCCGCGGCACGGGACAGCGTGGCCGGCGAGTACGGGGTGCGCGCGGCCATGGCCCGGTAGGTGAGTCCGCCCGCTTCCCGGCGTAGCTTGCGCAACTCGAAGGCGAAGGACTGGACCGGGCCCGACGCCGGGTCCAGCGCACTCTCGGGACGGCCCATCCTGTCGCCTCCCCCTCCACGGCTCACGGCAGAGACAGCTACGCACGGATGTGAGACCGTCCGCAAAGCTGTTCATCCGCGCGTTTCGGCCAATTCTCGTGCGTGTGGCCGATGTTGCGTCTCGGATGCCGTGACGGTACGGAGCGGCGCACCAACGGTGCCGCCGGAAACCCGCCGCATCCGAGCACGGAACCCGGGTTGTTGCACACCCGATCGGGGGGCTGCGCGTCAAACGACGCCTCCGGAACGTTCAGCC
>NZ_JACBWZ010000438.1 GCF_013870595.1 Streptomyces sp. WELS2
CGCGGAAGCCGTCGGCCGCCTGGACCAGATAGCCGTCACCGTCCGCGAGCCGGCGCTGGTACTGCGCGATGACGCCCCGCCGGAAGCACGCCCAGGCCGTGGTCAGGGGATCGGTGCCGGTGCTCAGCTCGACGGCCCGCGCGGCGGCCCCGTCCGCTTCCTCGAACCGGCCGCTGATCACATGGGCGTGCGCCACCGTGACCAGCGCCCGCGCCTCGGCCCGCCGGTCGCCGGTCGCGCGGGCGGCGCCGCACAGCGCCAGGGCCGTCTCCTCGTACGCCCGCGCATTGCTGCCCTCGGACAGGTCGAGCGCGGCCCACAGCGTGTCCACCGCGCGGCCGAGCAGCGGCGGCCGGGCCGACCGGCGCACCACGGAGAGCAGGGGACCGGCCTCCGCGTACAGCCAGTCCTGGGCCTCCCGTGGGCCGGTGAAGGACAGCCCGGGCCGCCCGGGGTCGTGCAGGTGTTCCACCAGCCGGTCCCCGGGCCGTTCTGCCGCGTACGCCCGGGTGGCCGTGGCCAGGTGGAAGTCCAGCAGACGGGAAAGGGCGGCCTCCCGTTCGCCCGGCGGCTCGTCCCGTTCCGCGCAGGCGCGGGCGTAGAGGCGGACCAGATCGTGGAAGTGGTAGCGGCCGGGCGCGGCCGACTCCAGCAGGGAGGTGTCGACCAGGGACTCCAGCAGGTCCTCGGCGTCCTCGGCCGGAAGGTCCAGCAGGGTCGCCGCGGCGGCCAGGGAGATGTCGGGGCCGTCGGCCAGGCCGAGGAGGCGGAAGGCGCGGGCCTGGGCCGGCTCCAGCTGGCCGTAGCCGAGTTCGAAGGTGGCCTTGACCGCGAGGTCGCCCGCCCGGAGCTCGTCCAGCCGGCGCCGTTCGTCCGCCAGTTTCGCCGCCAGCACCGAGACCGTCCACCTGCGCCGGGCCGCCAGGCGGGACGCGGCGATCCGGATGGCCAGGGGCAGACGGCCGCAGGCCTCGATCACCTCCCTGGCCGCCTCGGGCTCCGCCGCCACCCGTTCCTCGCCCACGATCCGCGCGAACAGGGCCAGGCCCTCCTGCGGGGACATGATGTCCAGGTCCACCAGACGGGCGCCCGCGAGGTCCAGCATCCGCACGCGCGAGGTCACCAGCGCCGCGGAGCCGGGGGTGCCGGGCAGCAGCGGGCGCACCTGGGCCGCGTCCCTGGCGTTGTCCAGCACCACCAGGGTCCGCCGGCCGCGCAGCAGCGAGCGGTACAGCGCCGCGCGCTCCTCCGCCGAGTCGGGGATCGCCGGGTCCGGGGTGCCGAGCGCGCGCAGGAACGAGCCGAGCACCGAGGCCGGTTCGGCGGGATGCGGGCTCGCGCCCCGAAGGTCGACGTACAGCTGCCCGTCCGGGAAGGCGTCGCTCGCCTGGTGTGCCACCTGCACCGCCAGCGCCGTCTTGCCGACCCCGCCGATGCCCGTGAGGGACGATACGGCCATCACCCCGCCCTGGCCCGATACGAGCAGGTCGCGCAGCTCCTCCACGAAGGCGGCCCGTCCCGTGAAGTCGGGGATGCCGGCGGGCAGTTGCGCCGGCACGACGGGTGCGGCGGCCGAACCGGCCACCGGGGCCGAGGGCTCCGCGAGGGCCGGGTCCGCCCGGAGGATGCGCTGCTGGAGGTCGCTGAGGCCCGGGCGCGGGTCCACGCCCAGTTCGTTCTGGAGCAGCCGGCGGGTGTCCGCGTACACCGCGAGGGCCTCCGCCTGCCGGCCGCTGCGGTACAGCGCCAGCATCAGCAGTTCGCGGAGCCGTTCGCGCAGCGGGTGGGCCGCCGTCAGCGCGGTCAGCTCCGCCACCGCCTCGGCGTGCCGGCCCTGTTCCAGGTCCATGTCCAGCCGGGACTCGAGGAGTTGCAGCCGCCACTCCTCCAGGCGTGCGCGCTGCGCCTCCGCGTACGGGCCCGGCACGCCGGCCAGTGCCTCGCCGTCCCACAGGGCCAGCGCCCGGTCCAGGGCGTCCCGTGCCTGGCACAGGTCCCCGGCGGCACGTGCCCGCACCGCCTCCTCGGCCAGATCGCGGGCGACCCACAGGTCGACCGCGTCGCGGGACAGCGCGCGCATCGCGTACCCGCCCGACTCGCTGACCAGGACCCCGGGGTCCAGGATCTTGCGCAGCCGGGAGGCGTAGGTGCGGACGACGGCCAGTGCCGTGGACGGCGGCTCGTCGCCCCACAGGGAGTCGATCAGCTCGGCGGGCGTCGTCGTGCGGCCCTCGCGCAGCAGCAGGGCCACGAGCAGGGCGCGTTGATTGGGGCTGCCCGTGGGCAGGGGGTCTCCGCCCCGCCAGGCGCGCACCGGGCCGAGGAGGGTGAACCGCGGTTCCGGGCCGCCGGATGCCGCTTCGCGCATGACGCCCCCTTCCCGCGAGTCAGGGTAACAACCGGCGCGGATGGCGCGTATATCGTTCGTATATCCCGGCGCGAGAATATGTCACAACGAGGCTTCCGCGACTTGCCCAGTCCGGAGCTGATCAGGGCAGGGGAACCCAGGGGTGGCTCCCTGGGGCCCCTGCTTTTCTCGCCGTCCCGGCCAACTCTGGCCCACAGGGCTCGGTTTGAGCTACCGTCATTTCACCGGCACTCCACCGCGGCCGTCCATGTCCCCCGCCAAGGGACGCGTATGGCCTGCTCGCGGCGGCGCCGGACCGGACTGGGCATGTCGCACAGAGAAGAGCGCCGTATGCACTCGATGAGTCCTGCTGTCCTGCTCTCGGCCGGAGTCGTGGTGACTCTGGCCTATTTCGTACTCGTGGCCTATCTCGCCCGGGCCCTGAAGTCGGCACACCGGCTGCCCGTGGTGATCGGGGCGCTGACCGGGCTCGTCGGGGTCCTCCCGGCCATCCTCTACGCGCTGTACTCCGCGCTCGAAGTGATCGCCTGACGCCCGGCGTCCCCACCGGGGACGACGAAGGGCGCGGCCCGCCCCCCACGACAGGCCGCGCCCTCCGGCCTAGGCGGCCGGCACCGGCGGCAGCACCCCGGTGCGGGCCGCCTCGCCGTACCAGCGGGCGCTGGACTTCGGCGTCCGCTCCAGCGTCGCGTAGTCCACGTAGACCGCGCCGAACCGCTTGCCGTAGCCGTACGCCCACTCGAAGTTGTCCATCAGCGACCACAGGTAGTAGCCGCGCACGTCGGCGCCGTCGGCGATGGCCCGGCGCACCTCCGACAGATGGCCGTGCAGGTAGGCGATGCGCTCGGGGTCGTGCACGCGGCCGTCGGGGTCGGGCTTGTCGTCGTAGGCCGCGCCGTTCTCGGTGACGTACAGCGGCAGGCCCGGCGCCTCGCGCGTGTAGCGCATGATCAGGTCGTACAGACCCGTCGGGTCGATGGTCCAGCCCATCTCCGTGCGCTCGCCCGGCGTCTGGTGGAAGACGATGTCGTCGGAGCACGGCCAGGGGGAGTGCTCGCCGCCGCCGTGCCCGTCCAGCCGGGGACCCTTCACCTCCCCGGACGCGGCCGAGACCAGCGCCGGCGTGTAGTAGTTCAGGCCCAGCGCGTCCAGCGGCGCGTTGATCGTGCGCAGATCGGTGTCCAGGACGTGACTCCAGTCCGTCACCGGGCGCGTGGCCTCGAGCAGCGTCTCCGGGTACGCCCCGTGCAGCATCGGGCCGTGGAAGACCCCGTTGGCCAGGTCGTCGATGCGGCGGACGGCGGCCAGGTCGGCCGGGTCCTGGCTGAGCGGGCGCACCACCGAGGAGTTGAGGCTGACCGCGATCCGGTTGTGGGCCGGCATCACCGCGCGCAGCGCGGACACGGCCAGCCCGTGCCCGAGGTTCAGGTGGTGCGCGGCGCGCAGGGAGGCCGCCGGGTCGGTGCGGCCGGGCGCGTGCACCCCGGAGCCGTAGCCCAGAAAGGCGCTGCACCAGGGCTCGTTGAGGGTGGTCCACTGCTCCACCCGGTCGCCCAGCGCCTCCGCGACGAGCCGCGCGTACTCGGCGAACCGGAACGCGGTGTCCCGCTCCGGCCAGCCGCCCGCGTCCTCCAGCTCCTGCGGGAGGTCCCAGTGGTAGAGCGTGAGCGCCGGCTTGATGCCGTGCTCCAGCAGCTCGTCCACCAGCCGGCGGTAGAAATCCAGGCCGCGCTGGACCATGGGGCCCCGGCCCGTCGGCTGCACCCGGCTCCAGGACACGGAGAAGCGGTACGCGGTCAGGCCCAGCTCCGCCATCAGTGCCACGTCGTCGCGGTAGCGGTGATAGTGGTCGACCGCGACGTCCCCGGTCTCGCCGCCGGCCGTGCGGCCCGGCGTATGGCTGAAGGTGTCCCAGATCGACGGGGTGCGGCCGTCCTCCCCCACCGCCCCCTCGATCTGGTACGCCGAGGTCGCGGCGCCCCAGAGGAAGGCGGGCGGAAAGGTCTGTGTCATCGGTTCGGGCATGGAGGCTCTCCCAGGGGTCGAGTGCACGCATTATGCATGGGAGCGCTCCCACGGCGGAAGGGGGAGGCGCGGTGGTGCGGAGCGAGAGGGGGGGCGTGCGGGGGCACCGCCGGCGGCCGGCTCGCAGGCGGGCGACCCGCCAGACGGTGGATCCGCAAGGCGGAAGACCTGCAAGGGGGAGGTTCCGAAGGCGGAAGACCCGGCAGGCGGAGGATCCGCGAGGCGGACGACGCGCAAGACGCAGGTCCCGCAGGCGGAAGACCCGCAAGGTGGAAGTCCCGCAAGGCGGAGGATCCGTCGGGCGGAGCACCCGGCAGTTGCAGGTTCCGCAAAACGCAGGTCCCGCAGGGCGGAAGACCCCCAAGGCGGGGACCCGCGAAACGGAGGACCCGCGAAACGGAGGACCCGCGAAACGGCGTACCCACAAGGCGGACGCCCCTCAGGCCGACTGCCGCACCACGAGTTCCGTGGGCAGTACGACCCCGCGCTGTCCCGTGCCGCGCTGGGCGATCTCCTCCAGCAGCAGGTTCGCCATCGTGCGGCCCATCTCCGCCAGCGGCTGGCGGACGCTGGTCAGCGGCGGATCGATGTGCCGGGCCACGATGGAGTCGTCGAAGCCGACCAGCGCCACGTCCCCGGGGATCCGGCGGCCCGCCGCACGCAGTTCCTGCACCGCGCCGGAGGCCATCACGTCGGAGGCGGCGAAGACGGCGTCGAGATCGGGGCGCCGGCGCAGCAGTTCCCGCATGGCCGCGCGTCCGCCCTGCTCGGTGAAGTCGCCCGCCGCGATCAGCTCCTCGGCGACGGGCACCCCGGCGTCGCGCAG
>NZ_JACBWZ010000439.1 GCF_013870595.1 Streptomyces sp. WELS2
CGTGATCGGTCATGCGTCCATGGTGACCGCCCGGCCGTCCCGGCGGCAGTCGGGACGACCCTGGGCCAACCCTGAAATCGCCCCTGAGGCGGGCCGGGGAAGCGTTCGAAAGGCACGGGCCGCCGGGAAACCCCGCACGAGCCGCCCACCCCGACCGGCCCCGACGGAAGATCAGGGGCGTCTCCGGGGCCGACCCTGATGTTCCGCCCCGCCGCCCGTGTGACCATCGATGGCATGCCGGAAGCCGCAAGCCTGCCACTCGACGACCCGCGGCCCCCGCGCAAGCTCTACCGCAGCGGCGACGGACGCTGGCTCGGGGGAGTGGCGCGAGGGCTCGCCGGGCATCTCGGGCTGCCCGTCGTCTGGGTGCGGCTCGTCTTCGCCGGCCTGCTCATGGCCGACGGGCTCGGAGCGCTGCTCTACGCCGCGTTCTGGTTCTTCGTCCCGCTCGGCATCGGCGGTGTCGGCGACCAGAAGCCCTCGCTGGTGGGCACGGAGACCACACCGGACGGCCGACGCAGACGGACGGCCCGCAGACCGGACCGGGGGCAGATCGCTGCCCTGCTCCTCATGGTCATCGTCTCCGTGATCTTCGTGCGCAGCGTCGACCTCGGCAGCGCGACCAAGGCGTATCTGGTGCCCGCCGTGCTCGTCGCGGCCGGTGTCGCCCTCGTCTGGCGTCAGGCGGACAACGCCCGCCGGGCCCGCTGGGTCGAGGCCGGCCGACGGCGCCGCACCCTCACCCTGCTGCGCGCGGCCGGAGGCGTCCTGCTCGTCACGGCCGGGGTCACGGCGGTCTTCGTCCTCCAGGGATCGACCGCTCACCTGGGCGCGGTCCTGCAGGCCGCGCTCGCCGTCCTCGTCGGCATCACCCTCCTCGCCGGCCCCTACCTGGTCCGCATGACCCAGGACCTCTCCGAGGAGCGCCTGATGCGCATCCGCGCCCAGGAGCGCGCCGAGGTGGCCGCCCACGTCCACGACTCCGTGCTGCACACCCTCACCCTGATCCAGCGCAACGCCGAGAACGCGGGCGAGGTGCGCCGCCTCGCCCGTGCCCAGGAACGCGACCTGCGCACCTGGCTGTACAAACCCGAGGGCACCGGCAAAGACGAGGACGACGAGCCGGACACGGTCGCCGAGGCGGTGCGGCGCAACGCCGCCGAGGTGGAGGACAAGCACGGCGTGCCCATCGAGGTCGTCATCGTCGGCGACTGCCCGCTGGACGAGAGGACCGCAGCGCAGATGCAGGCCGCGCGCGAGGCCATGGTGAACGCCGCCAAGTACGGTGGCGAGGGCGGTGCCGTACAGGTCTACGCCGAAGTCGAGGGGAAATCGGTCTTCGTGTCCGTGCGGGACCGGGGCCCCGGCTTCGACCTCGACGCGATACCCGCCGACCGCATGGGTGTCAGAGAATCGATCATCGGCCGCATGGAGCGTTACGGCGGCACGGCCCGGCTGCGGGCGGTGCCCGACGGCGGCACCGAGGTCGAGCTGGAGATGGAGAGGGCGGAGAAGACGTCATGAGCGACGCGACCGAGGCGAACGGCACGGTGGGGGCGGCGGAGGGCCAACCCGGTGCCGGCGCGGACGGGCGGCATGTGCGGGTGGTCCTCGTCGACGACCACCGGATGTTCCGCACCGGCGTCCAGGCCGAGATCGGCCAGACCGCCGAGACCGGCGTCGAGGTGGTCGGCGAGGCGGCGGACGTCGACCAGGCGGTCGCGGTCATCACGTCCACCCGGCCCGAGGTGGTCCTCCTCGACGTGCACCTCCCGGGCGGCGGCGGGGTCGAGGTGCTGCGCCGGTGCGCGGCGCTGACGGCCGACGCCGAGCGGCCCGTCCGCTTCCTCGCGCTGTCCGTGTCGGACGCCGCCGAGGACGTGATCGGGGTGATCCGCGGCGGCGCCCGCGGCTACGTCACCAAGACCATCACCGGCGCCGATCTGATCGACTCCATCTTCCGGGTCCAGGAAGGGGACGCCGTCTTCTCCCCGCGGCTGGCCGGGTTCGTCCTGGACGCCTTCGCCTCCACCGACGCCCCGCCCGTGGACGAGGACCTGGACCGCCTCACCCAGCGGGAACGCGAGGTGCTGCGTCTGATCGCCCGGGGCTACGCCTACAAGGAGATCGCCAAGCAGCTGTTCATCTCGGTGAAGACGGTCGAGTCCCATGTCTCGGCGGTCCTGCGCAAGCTCCAGCTGTCCAACCGCCACGAGCTGACCCGCTGGGCGACCGCGCGTCGGCTGGTCTGACCCCTACGGGCCGCCCCCGTCCGTCCCTTACGCCACCCTGGTCGCCCCCGCGAACGGCATCTGGTCGATCGGGGCCAGCCGGACCGGAGCCGACGGGTTCGGGGCGTGGATCATCCGGCCGCCGCCCACGTAGATGCCGACGTGGCTGATGCCTGAGTAGAAGAACACCAGGTCGCCCGGGAGCAGCTCCGAGCGGGATACCCGCCGGCCCGCGTTGATCTGGGCATAGGAGGTGCGCGGCAGGGAGAGACCGGCGGCGCGGTAGGCGGCCTGGACCAGGCCCGAGCAGTCGAAGGCGTGCGGACCGGTGGCCCCCCACACATAGGGGCTGCCGAGCTTGCCGTAGGCGTAGGCGACGGCCACCGCCGCGCGCCCGCTGGGGGCCGGGACGGATCCGGCCCGCTCCAGCGGCTCCCGCGGGTCGGCGGCCGACCGGGAGACGCGTTCCGCCGGGGCGGCGCCGGTGATCTCCCCGCGTTGGCGCGGGGACAGCCGGGCGAGCAGCCGGCGGGCCTCGTCCAGTTTGGCGGTGACGGTCTTCTTCTGCCGGCGCAGCTCGGCCTGCCGGGACCGCAGCGAGTTCACCTCGACGCGTGCGGCGCCGCGTAGCCGCTCGATCTCCCGCAACTGCCGCCCTACCCGCGACACCGCGGCGGCCTGCCGGTCACCGGCCCGCTCGGCGAGCGCGGCACCCTCCAGATACCGGTTGGGGTCGCTGGAGAGGGCCAGTTGCCAGGCTGGGGCGATCGCGCCGTCCCGGTACTGCGCCGCCGCGATCGACCCCAGGGCGTTCCGGGCCGTGTTCAGCCTCTGCTGCCGGCGGGCGGTCTCGTCCTGCAGTGCGCTCAGCCGCCGCTGGGCGGCGTCCGCCTCCTCCTTCGCCCCGTCGTACTTCTCGGTCGCGGCCTCGGCCTCCCGGTACAACGCCGCCACCCTGGCCTTCACCTGGGCCGGCGTCGGCTGGGGGTCGGCGTGACCCGTCCCGTCGAAGCAGGTCGCGGCGGCCGCGCCCGCCAGGGCGAGGGTGGCGGCCGTCCGGACCGTATGGCCGGTGAGCGGGCGCTGCGGGGGCTTGCGGTGGGCTGCCACCTGGAACCGTCACGTCCTTCCTGCGACTCGTACGACCGGGCGGTCGGTACGTGCCCCGCGGCGGCCCGTACAGGGGGAGTGGCCGCCGCCGGGCCCTTCTCGGCGGTGGTGGCCGGTTGCCGCGGGCGGCAATGGAGAGCCGGTCACCTGGGGGAGGACGTTAAAACGGATGGTGACGGGTCGGTAACGCGGTGTGCGGAACTGGTCTCGGTCGACCGCTGTGGGACCGGATCCGATCACCTGGCTGCCGTTGAGTCGTCGCCTTCACGGAGCGTGGTGATCAAAGCGGGGAAACGGTTACTGACGGGGGTGGTGGGGTGCTATGGGACGCATTCATGCATGGTCGGTGGGACGGTTTCGCGGGTGAGGGGGACGTGGGGGCCGGTTACGGGGGCGTGGGCAGGGCTGGTCGGGAGGCGTCGGAAGGGGCCGGTGGCGGGGTGGCGGACGGAGGCTCGTTAGGCTCCGGCTCCATGGACGTACTCATCCATCTCTTCGTCGGCCTGCACATCATCGGAATCGCCGCGCTGCTCGGCGGTTTCCTCACCCAGATGAAGGCGATGGGCCAGGGCACGGCCCGGTTCGTGCCCGGGATGCTGCACGGCGCGCTCACCATGCTGGTCACCGGTGTGGTTCTGATCGGGCTCAACCAGGCCGACGACCACCACCTCAACACCATCAAGCTCGGGGTGAAGCTGGCCCTGCTGATCGTGATCCTGGGCCTGGTCTATGTGAAGCGCGACGAGGAGCGGATCGACAAGGGCGTCTTCGGGCTGGTCGGCCTGCTGACCATGGCCAACATCTTCATCGCCGTCCTGTGGACCTGATCCCCGGCACGCCCTGACGCGGCTCCGGCATCGGGCGTGGCCGCGGGCCGGTCAGGTGTCCAGGAGGGCGCGGACGCCCTTGACGGCGGTGGCGCTGTCGAGGGGCGGGCTGGCGTCGACCGTCAGCTGCGGGCCGCCCAGGCGCGGGGGCCCGGGTAGGTGGCGCGGATGGTGGCGACGCGCTCGGCCACTTCTTCGGGGCGGCCGCGGGCCGAGGTCAGTGTGGCGTGATGCCGCGTATGGCCGACTCGGGGCCGTGGGGAGCGTCACGCGTCCGATGGCGAACCCGCGCCGGCGTCAGCCCGGCCGCACCACGCTGTGGACGGCCGCCTCGCCGAGGGCGGAGACCGGTTCCTCGCGGACGTACGCGCCCGGCCGCGGCGCGTGGATCATCATGCCGTTACCCGTGCAGAGTCCTACGTGACCGGCGTCGTCGTGGAAGAAGACCAGGTCACCGGGGCGCGCCTCGGCCGGCGGGACCGGGATGCCGACGCCGGCCTGCTCGGGTGCCGTGCGCGGGAGGGTGACGCCGGCGGACTTCCAGGCGGCCCGGGTGAGCCCGGCGCAGTCGTAGGAGCCGGGGCCGGCGGCGCCCCACACACATGGTTTGCCGAGCTGGGCACGGGCGAAGGCGACGGCCTTGCCGGCTTTGGTCGCGTACGGATTCGTGAGTGTGCCGTGGGTCTGGGCGGCTTTGGTCGCGTACGGGTCTGCGGGCGTGCCGCGGGTTCGGGCGGCTTTGGTTGCGTTCGGGCCTGCGGATGTGCCGGGGGCCCGGGCGATCCGCTGGGACAGCAGCACGCGGGCGTGGCCGAGCTTTTCCCGCGTGACGACCTTGACGGCCCTCGGCCCGCCGACGGGGATGTCCGGCCGACTGACGGTGGTGTCCGGCCGACGGTCGATGGGCTTTCGTCGGCGGTCGGCGGGCTTCAGCCGGCTGCCGGGCGGGGCTGCCATGCCGACGGTTCGCTGCGCGGTCGGCGGGGCCGGTACGGCATGAGAGGGCGCCGTGGCCTGGAGGGGTGGGGTGAGGGCC
>NZ_JACBWZ010000044.1 GCF_013870595.1 Streptomyces sp. WELS2
GGTGCGGCAGTCGACCGGCCCGGCTGTGGTGACGCTGCCGGGCAGACGCCCTCCGGGACGGTCGTGGCCGATGGCCGGGGCGCGGTCGGCCGGGGTGTTCGGTTCAGGGTCTGGCTGGAGGGGGTGTGCGCGCCGCGGTCAAGGAGTGCTCGAGTCCGGGCGGGTGCTGTCGCTCGTCTCCAGCGCGGTGACCAGCCGGTCCAGGGCAGGGAGTGCCTGGTGCAGCGCCGTCCGGTCGGCGTCGGACAGTTCCGCTACGACGCGGGTGAGTGCCGCGGTGCTGGCCCGGTCGTAGCGTTCCAGCAGGTGAAGGGCCTCTTCTGACGCGGTGAGCAGCACGGTCCGTTGGTCGTGCTCGGGGCGGACCCGTTCCACCAGCCGGGCGGTGGACATCGCCCGTACCAGGTTGCTGACGGTGGACGGTGCCACCCGCACGCGTGCGGCCGCCGCGCCGGGGCTGAGGCCCTCGGGCGAGGAGGACAGGGCCCGCAGGAGTTCGATCTGGGCCTCCGGCAGGTCGGGCAATCCCTCGGCGTTGCGGGTGGCGCGCAGGACTGCGCGCCGTAGCGGGCCCAGAAGCCCGCCCAGTCCGGCCGCGACGCGTGTCGCCTCCGGCGCGCCGGGTGTATCGCGGTCGCCAGTCCCGTCCGCCGCTCTGTGTGTGTTGCGCATACCACCATTGTGGACTGCGCACATAAAGTTTTGTCACAAACAGTTTTTGTGGCACAGTGGTGTGTGGAGCGAGGGCACCGAACCGGCCGAACCCACGCCGGCGGGTGACCGCTCACAGCACAGCAAGGAGCACCACCATGACCACCGTGCACGACACCCCGACGACCGTCGAGAACCCCGTCCCGCCGCAGGATCTGTCCGGCATCGTCGGGCACCGGTTCATCTACACGTACGCCAACGGCTGGCAGTACGAGATGTACGTCAAGAACGCCACGACCATCGACTACCGCATCCACTCCGGGATGGTCGGCGGCCGCTGGGTGAAGGACCAGGAGGTCGACCTGGTACGGCTCGCCGACGACGTCTACAAGGTGTCCTGGAACGAACCGACCGGCACCTCGGTCGTCGTCAACGTGCTGCCCCGCCTGCGGGTCCTGCACGGCACCATCTTCTTCCCGCAGTGGATCGAGCAGGACGGCAGCAAGACGGTGCTCTACCAGAACGACCACCTGGATGAGATGCGCGCCTACCGGGACGCCGGCCCCACCTACCCGATCTACGTCGTCCCGGAGTTCGCCCGCATCACCCTGTTCGAGTACGTCGGCGAGAACGACGAGAGCGTCGTCGCGGTGGGCCCCGAGGACCTGCCCCGGGGCTTCGCCGACCGCACCAACTAGAAAGGGCGGCAGCGTCACCCCGCCGCCTGTGGCGGGGCCCCGCGGGGTCGCGCTGCCCGAGCTCGGGTGCGGCACTCCACCGCCTGACTGTGGTGACGCTGCCGGGCACATGCCCGTCCAGGTCCGTCACGGCGAAGACCGCGGCACGGCCGGCCGGGAGCGTCGGGAATGGGTGAGGGCATCCGCGCGCAGACGGGCGAGCAGGGCCCGCGACTCGGCCCTGGAGTGCGTCGGCACCGCCGAGTCCGGGCGGCAGGCCCCGCACTCGCGCTCGTCCCGCCCCGGTGACAACGTCGGCGCCCCGCACGAGGTGGCCGTCGACGGACAGGATCTGTTCCTCTCCCAGGCCGGCCTGCGCGGCGGCCCGGCACCCGCCCGCGGCTTCCTGCCCGACCTGATCGATCGCGTCCTGCCCGGCGAATCCACCCGGGCAGGGCCTTCGACCTCACCCTGCCCCCTGGACCGGGTCGCCGAGGGCTGTCGGGCATGGACGAGCGCCGCACGGTCAAAGCCCTCCTGGAGCTCCGACCGTGCGGCCGCCGGGGGTTACTGTCCGACCGGGTTGAGGTAGGTGCCGGGGTGGGTGGCGCCGTCCTGCTTCAGGATCTGCCCGCCGAAGGGCCACTTCAGGGTGAAGTGCTCGGTCTCGTTGGGCGGGGTGACCAGGAACTTCGCGGGGACGAACTTCTCCTTCTGCGGCGTGGACGCGGCAACGGGGAGCAGGCTGATGCTGAAGTCCGCCGTGGCCCCCCGCCCCAGGGTGATCTTCGTGGGCTTCTTGGAGGAGCGCGCCAGGGACCAGGTGCCGTCGGTCTTCTGGGTGCCGACCATGTCGACACCGGCGAAGCCGGACAGGGTGCAGGTGTGGTTGCTCTTGTTGGTGAACCAGACGAACGCCTGCGTCTGCTTCCCGGTCCGCCCCATCTCCGGCTTCGCGTCGTCCCCGGTGGCGAAACCGGCCTTCAGGTCGGCGGTGTGGCAACGCGTCGGCGCGGCCTTGGCGGTGGCGGCCGAGGCCGGGACGGCGGCGACGGCGGTGCCGGCGGCGACGATCGCCGCAAGGGCCACGGTGGTCATTGTGGTCTTCATAACCTGGTCGGTTCCCCTCGAATAAGACTCGGTGCGCGAGGTCAGCGCGCACCCACGCACTTGGAGACGTTCGATGTCCGGCGGCGGTTCGGTGCGCCGGGCGATCTTTTCCGCCGGGTCCGGTGGAGGCATGGCACCGCCTCTGCCCGAGCCGCCGGCACACTTGGCCCCACTGCTCATCCACTACGGCTACTGGACCGTCGGTACCGGGGTCCTGGCCGACGCCCGTCCGCCGGCCGGCCGGCGCCACCCGGGTCGGCTGCCGCAGGCGTCGGTGCAGCGCCTCGGCCTCACCGGGTGACGCGGGTACCTTGACCCGACCGGGGAGGCCCTCTGCGTGCCCCGCCGCCAGAAGCCGGGCGCTTACGCGGGTCAGGCCCGGCGGACGGGGGACCGGTCTGCCGGGGAGTACTGGCGGTCAGGCGAGGCC
Source organism: Streptomyces sp. WELS2 (assembly GCF_013870595.1). GTDB lineage: Bacteria > Actinomycetota > Actinomycetes > Streptomycetales > Streptomycetaceae > Streptomyces. The sequence goes on from NZ_JACBWZ010000044.1 coordinate 2,869, forward strand.
GACGGTCGCGGACGGGTAGTTGACCGCCCGGCCGTGCTGTCGTCCCGCTGGGGAACGCCGTCCGCCAGCACTGGCCCTGACCTGCCTAAACACGGTCTTGTGCAAAACCCTTCGGAACTGCGTCCGCGTACGCGAAGGAAGATCACCCACCCGGGTGCCGCTCCAGGCCGGCCGGACCGCCGCGGTCGGGGGGCGACCACAGGCCCGGCTGTGAGGCCGACCACGCTGGTCGCGACCTGACCTGTGAAACGAACCTTGAGTGCGTGCCATCGAAGGCTGAGTGACTGTGTCGCGTGCCACGTCAAGCGTCGGTGCTTCGGTCTACCGGGACAGGGCCGCGCCAGTCCAGGCACAGGACGGTGGCGTCGTCTCTCACGTGGCCGTGGCAGGCGTCGGTGACGGCGGTGACCATGGCGCGTACGACCTCGCGGGGGTGCTCGGTTGCGGTGTCGCGGACAAGGCGCGGGAGGTCGACGGCTTCTGCTTGGCGCTCCTGCATGCCGTCGGTGTAGAAGACGAGGCGGTCACCCGGGCGCAGGTCGATGTCCTGTACCTGATAGGCGCCCTGTAGGGGGACGCCAAAGGGGAGGTTGATGTGCAACTGGATCTCGTCAACCGTGCCGTCGCGCAGCCGTAGGGGCCACGGGTGGCCCGCGTTGACGAGCCGGGCGCTGCTCCCGTCCAGAGCGATGCGCATCAGTTGTCCGGTGGCGAAGGTCCGTCTGCCGTGGTCGATGAGGGCCTGGTGGGTCTGGCTGGCCTGTTCGGCGAGGTCGGTGCCGGCGCGGCGGGCGCCGCGGGAGGCGTTGACCAGGAGGGTGGCCATGAGGGAGGCGTCGACGTTGTGGCCCATGGCGTCGGTGATGGACAGGTGCAGAGTGTCGTGGTCAAGGCTGTAGTCGTAGGTGTCACCGGCGATGTCGGAGGCCGGTACCAGGGCGCCGGCGAGGGTGAACTCGGGGGCCTCGCACGAGGGAGCCGACGGCAGGAGCTGGCGCTGGATCTCTGCGGCCAGCGTGACCGTGGTGGTGCGGTTGCCCCAGTGGTAGAGGTCGGTGAAGCGCCGGTCGGTGACGATGATGTACGCCAGCGCGTGCGCGGCCTCCTCGACCTGTTCCAGGACGTCCTGCGTGACGCGGGTGAGGTGCAGCTCCAGAACCCCGATGGCGTCGCCGCGGTTGGTCACCGGGGCGAGCACTCGTTGCCCCCTCGCGCCCGCCGGCACGCGCATCACTTCCTGAGTGCGCAGGACCTTGTCGTAGACACTGCCGGCCAGGGGAACCTGATCGGTGTCGTGGTCGTGTGGCGCCGCCGCCTTGTCATTGACCCGTAGCAGGCGTCGGCCGACGACGTCGACGAACAGGAACGACACGGAACGCGCACCGAACCGCTCGCGCAGGTTGCGCGCGACGACATCGAGGGAGCGCGTCGGCGCGGCCTCCTCCGCTGCTGCCAGTACCTCGGCCAGCCCGATCCGATCACGCTCCACCGCGGCCTCCCTCACTTACGGACCCTCCTTCCCGCCGACGCCCTGGTCATCACAGTCACACCAGTCGCCTCTACCCGGGATGCCGTCAACGAGTGGCGAACCAGGTGACAAGTAACCCGCGAGTAGCTTTTCGTTCGAAGACCGGTCCCTGTTCCAGCCGCGTTCTTCGATGGCTCGGTCGAGCCAGCGACGCGCGGCCGTGTCGGCCGCTTGGATCAGGAAGGCGCGGGTGGGCGGTCCAGGCGCTGTCCGGGTGGGGGCATTCGTGGGCGGCGCCGAGGAGTCCGCCGTGGACGTCGAGTCGGCGATGGCGCCAGGCGTCGCTGCCGATCCGAACGGCGCCGCTGTTGCGCCGGCCGGTCAGGTGCGGCAGGAGTCGTTCGCTCGGATCATGTTCACCCCGATGCCGTACGACCCAGGTGTAGCGGTAGTCCCAGTTGCGCGTTCCGCCCGTTCTCCCGGGCAGGGAGGTGGTGGCCGCGGCGACGATGGCCTCAGTGGGAGCCGAAGGTCAGGGCTCTCGGCACGCGTCCACTGTGGCCCACCTCGTCCTGCCAGGGGCCGGCATAGCCGCGGTGGAGCCTCGACCAGGAGCGCCGGCCTTTGATGGTGTCGCACATGCGGCGCCGGATCCGCCCTGCCCGCCAGCCCACCGACTCGCCTTCCCGCGCCGCCCCGACACGCAGGGCGAACCCGATGCGGTGCCCCGCCGAGGGCGGGATTCGGCCGTGCGCTGTAAAGCCGCTCACCCGCAGGCCGACGGGGCTCGACAGCAGCAGAACACGGGCGCCCCCGTACGCCGCGAGGCCGCCCCGCACAGCTGACAGGAGTGGATGGACGAGTCCGGACTCCGGGCGCGGCGCGTAGGCGATCCGCAGGTCTCTCCGGGTGCCTGACGGGTGTCATGGATCCCAGCCTCCCTGAGCAGCGGATTCACCTCCAGCCAATCAGCATGATCGGCGCATGGCACGTGCCGGTCGCCGGCAGTTGCCCCGACCGGGCGGCACGGCTTGGTGCCGCGCCCCGCGCTCGGCGTCCGGTCGGCGTACGTCGTGTCTCCCCGCTGCCGCGTGGCGAGGCGGCCCCGCTTCATCAGCGACGTGCCGAGGCCGGATCCTGGCGGGCGAGGGCGAGGAAACGCCGACGGCCGTACCTCCACCGGTCGGCGACGCTGAGGGCAAGGTCCTCGGCGACCCTGTGGAGCGCTGGTGCTCCCAGACGTGCCCAGGGAAACCGCGGGCCCGCGTGACCATGGATGTCCTCGAACCGGGCGGTGCAGCGCTCCTCGACGTCGTCGGGGTCGACCTCGACGAGGAGAAGCCCCGTAGGGGCGGCGAGCTGGATACAGCGGGCCAGCAGGGCGCGCGGGTCGCCGCCGATGCCGATGTTGCCGTCGATGAGCAGGACGGTCCGCCAGCCTCCCTCTGCCGGTAGCCGGTCGAACACCGATCGGCACAGTGCGATCCCGCCGAGAGCGACGGTATGAGCCGCAGCACGGGGGGTTACGTCGACGCCGAGCGCGAAGACTCCGCGGCCCAGGAGCGCCCGGCACAGCCGGCCCGGTCCGCAGCCGACGTCGAGAACGGGGCCGACGCAGCGATCGAGCACGGATTCGTCGGCCACAGTGGGACGCGCGTACCAGCGGTGCACCGGCATCCGGATCCGGCACCCGTCCGCCAGTCGCAGGTACACCGGCCCGTGGCCGGCCCGCAGGGCGATCGCATAAGGGTCTCCCCCGGCGCAGGGCGAGTCATCCTCGTCGGCCGTCACGATGCAGCGTCGCGACCTGGTGCAGGTCGTTCCCCGTCGGCGAGGGCGGCCCGCCGGACGCGGCGGAGCTTGTCAGCGAAGGCCACGGCGGAGGCGGCGAAGAGTACGGCGGTGATGGCCAGCCACCGGCCAAGGTAGACGTCCATGGACAACCCGGTGGCACCCGGATAGGGGATCGCCAGGGCGAGGATGAGGGGGAACCAGACGAGTAGGAGCACACCGGAGAGAAAGGCGGGCACGCGCAAGTAGTTGATCCACGGTGGTTGCGGCACACGGGTGGCCCGGTGCCGCAGGACAGTGTGTGCCGACAGGTCGGCGAGCGAGTACAGGGGCAGCAGGATCAGGTCGTGGAGGACCGCCGCGCCCACGAACCAGATCGCAACCTCGAGCGGGCGGACGGCGAACAGGCGCACCATGGCGTAGCCGGTGATCGCGAACGAGGTGATCAGGACGAGAAGGTGCAGGGGGCTGGAGCCGTACCAGCGGACGAAGCGCGCCATGTCACGTCCTGAAGGTGAGCCGGTGTACCCACTTGGTGTTGTTCACGCCGGGGTTGGCCGGGACGATGACGCGGGCCGGGTAGCCGTGGTCGAGCGAGAGGTCCGCGCCGTTCACGCGCAGGGCGAGCAGCGATCGAGGATCGTGGATCTGATTGCCCCGTAGCACCACCGAGCTGTAGGGGCCGGGGGGTTGGGCGGATTGCACCAGGACGCTTCCGGCGTCGGGGAGGCCCGCCAGGGCGGCGAGGTCGGCCAGGCGAGGACCGCTCCACTGCTGGTTGGGGGTGGACCACCCTTCCACGCAGGCGATCGGCAGTGCGGCGGCGTGCTGGGGCATCGCGAGGAGTTGTGCGCGGGTGAAGACGAGCGTCGGACCGGGGCCGTGGATTTCCAGCCGCCAGGCGGGGCCGACGTGCGCGGGGGTGACGCCGACGGAAGCGGCCGTCTTGTTGATCTGGAAGCTGTTCGGGCCGCTGCCCGGAGTACGGTTGTGCGGAGCCAGAAGGGCGGTGCGGCGCAGCCGGCCGCCGATGCTCTGCCCTGCGGTGACCACGAGGAGGAGCAGCGATCCGCCCCCCACCATGGCGAGCGCGCCTCGCCGGGTCATCGTCGGCGGCGCGGGAGCGGCCGGGACCAGGCCGTCGGGGTCGGGGGGTTCGGGCCGTGTGTGGGCGAGGTCGGTGCGCAGTTCCGCGGCCAGGCTACGGGAGCGCAGGGCGCGGGTCATGCGTCCGAGTCTGAGGCTGACATGGACGACGAAGGCGGCGATGAACACCCAGGCGCCGTAGAAGTGCAGGGTGTAGAAAGAGCCGGGAAAGACGTAGAAAAGCTGGATGTCGATGATGCCGGTGACGAATTCGAAGATCACCCCGCCGACCAGCATGAGCAGGGACAACCGCTCCATTCCGTGGGCGACGGTACGGACCGGCAGCCACTCGAACAGCTTCGGGATCACTGACCACAACTTGGCCAGCAGGACGGGCACGAGGACCACGCCGAGCGTCACGTGCACACCCTGGGTCAGCCGGTACAGCCAGTACGGATGGGTGGGCCAGGCGAAGAGGTAGAAACCCAGCAGGCCCTTGTCCGGGGTCTGGTCGTTGACGCGGCCGAGTCCCGGGTTGTAAGAGGCGTAGGAGAGCATCCCGGTGACGAAGATCAGCGGGATGCCGATCAGCAGCACCAGGCCGAACACGGACGTCAGCCAGGGCCCGCGGAGGGGGCTGCGCCAGAAGCCGGGACGGAACGGCCCCGGGGGTGGAGGAGCCTGCTCGACCCGCCGCACAAGGGCCCGGGCACGAGCGGCCCCCTTGGTTGCCCGCGCCGCCGCGGCAGCGCGTACCCGCCCGCGGCGCCTGTGCGCGTGACCCTCGTCCGAACCCGGGCTCTGCGGCCCGCCGGAGCCCGGGGCCATGGGCCGTCCGCCACTGTCCACCGGCCGCCGCCTCCTCTGTTCCGGGCCGACCTCCAAAGGGGTGGATCGAATCCCACCGCGCCGTCGGTGCCTGTCAGGTCGTCAGCCACAAAGTGACACAGACAGGGCCGGCCTCCGGTATCTGACGTGCGTGCGGTGTCCGTCGCCAGCCGAACGGTTGAACCGGCGCTGCGTACGGCTCGGCGCGTTCGCGGGTGCCTCATGATGGTGGGGTGCGACGCCCCGGCGCACGGCACAGCGCCTTCGCCTTCACCCGGCCCGGCCGCACCACACTGACCAGGCAAGTGCTCTGGTTCGTCGTGATCGGTGTCGCCTCCACGATGGCCCAGGCCCTGCTGTACTGGGTTCTGCGCCACTGGTCGCCGCCCATCCTGGCGAATTTCGCCTCCCTCCTTGTCGTCACCGTCCTCAACACGGAGGCCAACCGCCGGCTGACCTTTCGCGGGTCCGCGGTCCGGGCCGTGCCGGCACACCTGGCCGCGGGTGGCCTGTTCGTCCTGGCGTACCTGGTCACCTCAGGCGCCCTCCTGCTCTTCCGCCACTACCGGCCCACCTCCTCACCAGCGGCGGAGACCCTGGTGCTCGCGCCGAGCCTCGCCCTGGTGACCGTGGTGCGCTTCACCGTCTTGCGGATGGTCGTCTTCAGACGCCGCCACCGATGACCCCTCGTGCCGATGGGACCGGCATGCCTGCGCTCACGCACCGTCCGGCCGCCCGTCTCCGCTGCCACGCGCCCGCGCCCGGACGACCGCACCGGCGAGCACCGTCACGGCGGCCACCGCGTACGCGCAGACCTGAACGCCGTGCCAGTGCAGTGCGTCCGCGACATACAGCACGGTGCCCGCGGCGGCGACGGCCAGCCACTCCCACGGGCCGCCCATTGCCACGAAGGCCACGACGAGCAGCGCATACCAGTAGTACCCGGGCGAGCTGACCAGCAGCGCAGTACCCGTGACCAGCAGCGCCCCGTGCCACGGCCGCTCCGGATCGCCCCGCCGCAGGACGTACCAGGCGCTGAGCGCCACCAGTGCGACGGCGGCCCAACCGGCCCACGCATCCGGCAGCACCAGCCGCAGCAGCGCGAACCGGCCAACGTCAGCTGGCCGGTACCCCTCCTCGCGCAGATAGCCGGGGAGATAACCCAGGACCGCGGTACCGGACGCCGGCAGGTACGGGAGATAGGCGAGCGCCACGACACCGACGGCGGCGAGCAGCATGCTCGCCGTGTGCCGCAGCCGGGCACGCGCATGCCCGGGAGCCAGCGCCCCCGAGAGCGCACCGGGAAGGGCGAGCACGGGCAGCAGCTTGACGGCGATCGCCGCCCCGAGCAGCGCTCCCCGGCGCGCTCCCGCGGCCGTGCCGAGCGCGGCCACTGTGAGCAGCACTCCCAGCGTGTCCACATGGGCATCGTTGACTGCGGCGAAGGGCACCCCCGGGCACCACGCCCACAGTGCCACCCGCCGCGTGTCACCACGCGTATACCGCTGCACCAGCAGCAGCGCTACCGCCGTGGCGACGGCGAGCACTGCACCGGCGAGTTGCAGTGGCTTGTGCCGCCCGCCTGCCGGGGAGACGGCGTGCACCAGCAGGAACCACCCCTCGGCCACGGGCGGATAGATCGTGTGTTCGGACGGCCTGTTGATGTGCGTGCACATATCCGCCACCAAGTGGAGGTCCCACCTGTGGCACGCGGTCCCGGCGGGGAAGAGCCACGGATCACGCAACCGGGCAAGCTGTGGCGCGTTCGGCGGGTAGGCGTACGGGGAGATCCCTGCGCTCTGCACGCGACCGTCCCACGCGTAGCGGTACATGTCGTCGCTGGTGCGCGGCGAAGCCGAGAGCGCCGCCACACACAGGGCGATTCCCCCGACCAGGATCAACGCCACGGCGGTACGCACCGGCACGCGGCGCACCATCCACGCCGCTCCGGCGAACAGCACCCACGCGGCGGCATACCAGTACAGCAGCGCAGCCGGATGGCCGAGATCACCGCCGATGCGGACCGTCGCGGCGACGACGGCAACGAGGGCGGCGAGCAGCGCCGTGGCGCAGAGCGTGCGTACTCCCACACTCGCCACAGTGGCAGCTGCCAGCGCGTCGGCAGGCCTCGCGGCGCCGCGTGTCCTGATCCGGCCGTAGCCTCGAAGGCATGCTCGTCCTTGTCACAGGAGGAGCCGGATTCATCGGCTCCCACATCGTCCGGGCTCTCGTCGAGGCTGGGCACGGGGTGCGCGTGTTGGACGTGCGGCCCCCCGCGCCTCCGCAATTCCCGCCCGGCGTCGCGTCCGTGTGCGGCGACGCGCGGGACCGGGCGGTGGTCGAGGAGGCGCTGCGCGGGGTGGACGCGGTCTGTCACCAGGCGGCCATGGTCGGCCTGGGCCGGGACTTCGACGACGCGCCCGCCTACGTGGGGTGCAACGATCTGGGCACCGCCGTCCTGCTCGCGGTCATGGCCCGGCTGCGCGTGAGCGAGCTCGTCCTGGCCGGCTCGATGGTGTACTACGGCGAGGGACACTACGACTGCGCCCGCCACGGGACCGTCCGGCCTGGTCCGCGCCTGGTAGCCGACCTGGACGCCGGACGGTTCGAGCCGGTCTGCCCGCGCTGCGGCGATCCGCTCACCCCCGGCCTGGTGCCGGAGGACGCTCCACCCGACCCGCGCAATGTCTACGCGGCGACGAAAGTCGCCCAGGAACACCTGGCCGCCGCCTGGGCCCGGGCCACCGGCGGCCGGGCGGTCGCCCTGCGCTACCACAACGTCTACGGGCCCGGCATGCCGCGCGACACCCCCTACGCCGGGGTGGCCTCACTCTTTCGCTCCGCGCTCGCCCACGGCGAGCCGCCCCGGGTCTTCGAGGACGGCGGCCAGCTCCGGGACTTCGTCCACGTCGCAGACGTAGCCGCCGCCAACCTGGCGGCGGCCGACGCCGTCGGCGCCGCGCTTCCGGCAGGGACGTTGCGCGCCTACAACGTCGGCAGCGGGAGCCCGCACACCGTAGGGGAGATGGCCACCGCGCTCGCGGACGCCTGCGGCGGGCCCGAGCCGGTGGTGACCGGCGAGTACCGGCTGGGCGACGTCCGCCACATCACCGCCTCCTCGTCACGGCTGCGCGAGGAACTCGGCTGGCTGCCCCGGGTACCGTTCGCCGCAGGCATGCGGGAGTTCGCGAAGGCCCCCCTGCGCGGCCAGGCATCGGCACCCCGATAACGCGCGTGCGGGAGATGACATCGAGCCCGCGGCCGCCGGATACGTTGCGGCCCCCGTCGGACGGAAGCGCCCGGCATCCGAACCGCACCAGCGGGCATCGAAGACGGCGCGGCGGCGCGAACCAGGTGAGATCCGGGCGCGCCATCCTGATTCCCTTCGTACGCTGAAAGACGTGACCGATAGGCATCGGCCCCTGGCGGACGTCGTACTCCCGTGCCTGAACGAAGCGGCCGCCCTCCCCTGGGTGCTGGAGCGGATCCCGCCCGGCTGGCAAGCCATTGTCGTCGACAACGGCTCGACCGACAGCTCCGCCGCGCTCGCGGCCTCGCTGGGCGCGCACGTCGTCGGCGAACCGGTGCGCGGCTTCGGCGCCGCCTGCGCGGCCGGGCTGCGCGCCGCAACCGCGCCCGTGGTCTGCTTCTGCGACTGTGATGCCTCCCTCGACCCGGGGCTGCTGCCGTCCCTCGCCCAGCCCGTCCTGGGCGGTGAGGCGGACCTGGTGCTCGGGCGGCGCAGGCCGACGGCGCACGGCGCCTGGCCGATGCACGCCCGGCTCGCCAACCGCGAGCTGGCCCGGCTGATCCGCCGCCGCACCGGCCTGCGCCTGCACGACCTCGGCCCGATGCGGGCAGCCCGCCGGGAGGCCCTGCTCGGCCTGCATCTGACCGACCGCAGGTCGGGCTACCCCTTGCAGATGGTCGTCCGCGCCGCCGACGCCGGATGGCGAGTGCGCGAGGTCGACGTACCGTACTACCCGCGCGCCGGCCGTTCCAAGGTCACGGGTACCTGGCGTGGGACCTGGTACGCGGTGCGCGACATGCGTGCGGTGCTCGGCGAGCCGCCGCGGAGCCCGGCGGGAGCACCCCGGTGAGCGGCCCGGCCGGGATGACGCCCGAGAGCGCGGACGGACTGACCGCGCTGTTGGTGATCGCCAAGGAGCCGCGGCCTGGGCACGTCAAGACCAGGCTGACCCCGCCGTTCACCCCCGCACAGGCGGCCGCTCTGGCGGAGGCAGCGCTCGCCGACACCCTCGAGACCGTGCTGCGCTGCCCGGCCCGCCGCCGAGTGCTCTTCCTGGACGGCGCGCCCGGACGCTGGCTGCCGCCTGGTATCGAGGTGGTCCCACAGGCATCCGGCGGCCTGGACGAGCGGCTGGCCGCCGCCTTCGCCGTCGTAGCGGACGGCCCCGCCCTGCTGGTCGGCATGGACACCCCACAACTCACCCCGAAGCTCCTCGCCCCTGTACTGGATGCCGGCGCATGGCGGGAGTGCGACGCGTGGTTCGGCCCTGCGGAGGACGGCGGGTTCTGGGCGCTCGGCCTGGCTGCACCCGACCCGGCGCTGCTGCGAGACATCCCGATGTCCACCGCGTACACCGGCGCCGCCCAGCGCCACCGCCTCACCAGGGCGGGCCTTCGGGTGCGCGACCTGCCACTCCTGCGCGACGTGGACACAGCACCCGACGCGGCCGAGGTGGCGGCCACGGCGCCGGGGTCGAGGTTCGCCACCCTCTTGAAGCGCTACTCTCACGACCTGCTCTCCTGAGCCGGAGATTCGCCGTTGATCTCGCTGCCGCGCAGCCCCCGGTGAGCAGGCCGCTGCTACCGATTCCGCCCCCACGGTCATTCGACCCGCACCCACGGGGTGTCGACCGGCCGGCTGGAGAGGAGTTCGCCGAGCGTCTCGTCGAGCAGCGCGCTGTCCTGCGCGGCCCTGCCCAGGGCCACTCCGTCCCAGGGTGCGAGGCGGCGCAGGGAGGAGTATGTGCCCGGAACGACGGCGCCGCCGTAGATCATGCCGACGTCGTGGTGACCGCCGGCCGCCCGGTGCAGGGCGTCGAGCACCGCGGCGGCCTGGTGGGGATCGGCGCCCTGCGCGGAGCCGATGGCCCAGACGGGCTCGTAGAGAACGATGGCCGGGGTCTCGTGCGGAAGGGCGTCCAAAGCCGCTGACGCCTGCCGGCGGACGTACCGCACGGTTTCCGCATGGCCGAGGCGTTCGGGTTCTCCGACGCATATCACCGGGATGAGGCCGGCGTGTGCGGCGGCCCGGGCCTTGCGGCCGACGAGCCGGTCGTCCTCCGCGAACAGGCGACGCCGCTCGGCGTGTCCGACCATGACGTGCGTGCAGCCGACCTCGGCAAGCAGGCCGGCGGAGACCTCGCCGGTGAACGCCCCCGCCTCGTACCAGACGTTCTGCGCGCCGGCGCTCATGCCGCTGTCCCGCAGCAGACGGGCTCCCAGAGGCAGGACCGGATGAGGCAGACAGGCGCAGAAGCGCAGCCGGGCGAGGGCATCGGCCCGGGGAAGGAGGACGTCGTTGATCCATTCCTCGGTCTCCCGCAGACCGAGGTTCATCTTCGTGCTGGTCAGTGAGACTGGTGTCGTCGTCATGCGTCAGTCCGCGTCTATTCCAGGTTGGTGTGCTGGGCGAGCATGTCCCGTGGCTCGGCGCCGTACAACTGCTCGTAGGCGAGGATCAGGGAGTCGAAGAGCAGCAGGGCGCCTTGTTCGAAGAGGGTCCCGACGAACTGGGCGGACCGGCCGGGTTCGTGGTCCTGGCTGTATTCGGCGAGGTGGACCAGCAGGTCCGCCCGCCGTGCCAGGCTCGAGCCGGCATTCGCCGTCACCACAGCGATCCGGGCGCCCGCGCGCGCGGCGTTCTCCGCCATCGCCAGCGTGGTGGGGGTCTCGCCCGACCCGCTGCACACCAGCAGCAGGTCCCCATGGCCTGCGGCGGGAGTCGTGGAGTCCCCTGCGACGTGCACCGTCAGTCCCAGGTGCATCAGGCGCATCGCGAAACCCTCGGCGGAGAGTTTGGAGCGGCCGGCGCCGGCCACGAAGATCCTGCCGGTGTCGCGGATCGCTGCGACCAAGTCGGTGCAGGCGCCCTCATCGACGTGGGAGAGCAGGGCGTCAAGCTCCCGCACGACGACGCGGCGGGCGGAGGCATAGGGGCCGTCAACCCCTACCGGTGAATCGGGTGTATTGACCTGCTGTTCATCGGGTTTGTTCTGGTCGACCACTGGCGTATCACTCCTGCGCAGATGAGCGGGAGCCACCGCGACGCCCGGGAAGAGGGCGGCGGCGAACTCACCAGAAGTCCCGGTGTAGGACTTCGTCGATGTCCTTGCGAGGTGCGGGCCGGAAGGAATCACCTTTGGGATGCGCCACAGCCAGGAGACCTGCCTGTGTGACGTGGTCCGGCAATTGCAGCACTTCCGCGGCTTCCCGGGCGCGGGCCAGATGCAGGGCCGTCACGGCGGAGGCCAGTCCGCACAGACGCAGAGCCAGCATCAGGCTCCACATGGCGGGCCAGACCGAGCCGTAGTAGACGGAGTGCGCGACATGGCCCACCGGAGGAGGGAACCCCATATCCGCGAACCGCGCCTCGAACTCAGCGGGTGACGCGCTCAGGCAGGGCACGACCAGGACGGGAACACGATGCAGGTGCTCCGCCAGATGCACGGACGCCCGCCAGTCACCACGGCGTTCCGGCTCCTCCGCCACCTGTGCCGCCATGGCCTCCAGGTAAGGGCCGGCCGCTCGCCGGTAGCACTCGGCGAGACGGAGCCTTCGGGTGGGATCCGTCACCACGATCCACTGCCAAGGCTGGTCGTTGGACCCGTTGGGTGCCTGCAATGCCATCGACAACGCCTCGCGCACCAGCCGGAGGTCCTCGGACCGCTCCAGGTCCAGACGTCTGCGAACGGACCGGGTCGTCGTCAACAACTCCGCACCGCTCAGAGGCCCTGTCACCGGTGCGGCGCTGTGCCCTCCGTGCGCTGGTTCGTTCTTCTCCGGCACGCCGTTCACACTCCTTCTCGGGCGTAGCGACCGATCACGTAACTTCGGCAACGGCCGGTGCTCGGCTCACCTCAGGGAACTCGGGGTTCGGCTCCCCCGACACGCATGGTGAACACCTCGGCGCAGGCAGGGACACGTGAACGTGTTGAACCGAACGCCTCCGGGGCCACCCGGCCCTCGAATACCTCGCGGCCCGGCCGGGCCGGTTCCCGCTCGCCTCCGACGGCGCCTGCGAAGCCCACGAGGGCACCGCCACGACCTCGCCGGCACTCCGCGCACCGCGGGCGTGGCCGGGCCTGAGGCCGTGCCATCCCCGTGTCTGCCGGCTGACAGCGGTCCTGTCGTCCGACTCGCGGTCATCGGCCCGCATGTCCCGGCCGGTTCGATTCCGCGCCGTTCGCCGACCGCGGGAGTGCCGCCGCCACGGCCCCGGGCCCCCGCCGGGCGAGGCTGATCACGTGATGTGACCGCACCGGTTTCCGTGCGGGAGACATGAGGATCTCCGACCTCACTGATCCACTTTTTTGCAGTCCGGGGCCGATGGGAAGGAAAATCGGTCAGGATGGATCCGTGATGAGTGAAGGCGAACGGGAACTGTGGCTGCGCGTATCAGGGCCGGAAGGTCGACTGCGGTCCCTGGCAGACTGGTTACGCCATGAGGACGGACTGCGGGGCAGGGTTCGGCCCTTCCAATCCCCGCCCGCCGCGGGCGAGATGGGCGGCGCGCTGGATGCGCTCGCGGTGGCCGTCGGGTCCGGAGGTATGGGCGCGGTGCTCGCCAACTGCCTGTCCACCTGGATCAGCCAGCGACGTTCTGATGTGCGGATCACGGTGACCACGCGAGACGGCCGCACCGTGGAGGTGGACGGCAAGGGCGTCGATCCGCAGGCGCTCGCGCGGGATATCGAGCGCCTGCTCAACGGCGACGAAGCGGAGGGGCATTCGCAGTGACGCGGTTACCGGACCCGGACCGCTCACGCGCCATTCTCATCGGCACCGGTACCCACGCCGACGGATCCGGTCTGCCCAGCCTGCCTGCCATCAGCGCCAACCTCGCGGATCTGCGGCAGGTGCTCACCGATCCGGTCACCGGCTCCCTGCCGCGGGAGCACTGCATCATCGCGAGCGATCCCGTCACCGCGGGCGAGGTGGGCAGTCTCCTGGGCCGTGTCGCTCAGGAAGCGACCGACCTGCTGTTCGTGTACTACGGCGGACACGGGCTGGTGGACGACCGGGGCAGGCTCCACCTGGCACTGCCCCGCACCGACGCCGCGCGCATCCGCTGGACCGCGCTGCCGTTCGAAACCCTGCGGGAAGAACTGCTCGACAGCCCGGCGGCGATCCGGGTGCTGGTGCTCGACTGCTGCTTCTCCGGACGCGCCATCGAGGCGATGACCAGCGGGCACAGCACGGTCGCCGGGCAGATCGACGTTGCCGGCACCTACACGCTCGCTTCCACCTCCGCGAACGCCGTCGCCTACGCACCGCAGGGAGCGACGCACACGGCGTTCACCGGCGCCCTGCTCACGGCTCTCCGAGGGCCGGTGGCACTGAGCCTGGACGACCTCTTCGACGAGGTACGACGCGATCTCGCATTACGCGATATGCCGCGTCCCCAGCGCCGGGTGGTCAACAACGCCGGCAAGCTCATGCTGGCGCGTCCTCGTGATCCGAATGCGCCTCGCCCTGCCCTTGTGAGCGATCCGCCTCCCACCGCGTGGACGGATCCAGCCGCCTCTGCCCCGCCGCTGCCCCCGTGGCACCAAGGCAGCGTCACAGCCCCGCCGAAACTCCGCCGCCCGAAGATGGAGATCCGCATCCCGAACTGGGTGTGGCCGCTGCTCATCGCCGCGGCGGCCGGACTGGGCGGGTGGTACTGGCTGCACACGCAGACACACTGGAGCAAGGGTGATCTTAGAGACGCGGTGCATCAGGTAGCTGCGGATCTGAACAAGCAGTCACAGTACGGCGACACCCCCCTTGAGAGCTACATCGCACAGCGCATCGACCAATCGGGCAAGGGACCACCACACGGGTCCACTCCCTCGGTGAAGCACGTATCACATCCAGGCGTCCACGACGGAAGCTCCGGTGACTACGAAGTCACCAGCGACCACAACGCCTTCTGCATGCATGTGACCGCGACCGTCAAGAAGGGGGCAGCCCACGGCATCCTTGATGAAGTCACCTTTCACGCCACAGTCACGGACGGCTCCTGTCCCACCGCCATCCGTCCGAGCGCCGGCAATGGTTCGGGCCCGTCATCGACACCCTCAAAGACCAGGTAGCCGGACTTTTCTCCGGGTCTCGGCCCAACAGCCGCCGGTGCGCACGGCTTCAACGGTGGCGTGCGCGCCGCCGATATCGCCGCACCCAGACCGGGGCGTTCTTCTGCAACTTGCGGTGCGGTGGCGTCACCACGCGTCCGCCGGTCCGGGCGTCCAGGCCCTGGTAGCCGGCATCCGCGCGGCTCTCCAGTGCGGGCCCGCCGTCCAGAAGCCTGACCAGAGGCGATCGGGCTGCGGTGTCCGAGGCTGGAGTGACGGCGTCGGGTGTTGTAGCGGTGCAGCCATCGGAACGCGTCGAGGTGGGCCTCGCGCTCGCTGGGCCGGGTCTTTCGGTCTTGGAGCACCCCACGTAGCCCCCCGGAAGAGAGACAGTTCCGCGAACGGCTCGCCCTGCCCACCCTGCTGCACAGCCCTCATCACTGCGTCTTTCGCATCAAGTCCCGCACCTATCAGTCGAGTTCAAAATCAGGCGAAGGCCGCAACGCCGCCCCGGGGACGCCGCCCGAGCGAGTGATCACCAGACCCGCTTGTTCGACGCGGACGTTGAATGACAAGCTCGGTGCTCACAACGGCGGCACCCCCCAGGAAGTCATCCCCGAGGGCCCGCCGTCGTGCCGCATCCGGGCCACCTGCTCCGCTTCTGGGGCTGTCGGCCGCCGGCCGTCAGGACACGGGTCGTTCACCGGTGCTGTCCAGCGCCGCGCGGCACCACCGCACTCCGGTGCCCTGGGGGACCAGGAGGTGACTGCCTGGGGCCCGCCGAGGTCTTGGCCATGGCGGACGGCAGTCCGCCGGCAGTCGACCGGCGTCCATTCCACCGAGCGGCGTCCACCGGCGGGGGACCCGCCCCGGCCCCGTGCGCACGACGCAGGGCCGGGGCGGTCGCGGCGATCCCTGACCACCGAGAAACGCGAGGGGGGACGGACATCGTCACCCTGCCGGACTTCGAGGCCGATGTCGCGACAGGAAGCAGCGCCGGCCTGTAGGGCGTGCACATCTTCACCGGGCGCGCCAGCCGCCTCCCCACCAACGGATCTTCGATCGTTTCCGCAGTGATTGCGGGCGGAGGACGCGGCCGGCGGCACCCGGTTATGCGGCCGCACCGGCTCAGTAGCCGTCCACGCCCAGCTCCGTGATGCCGGCGTAAAGCCAGCTCCACACCCTGCCTGTCGCAGTGTCCGGGTCGCACAGGTCCGGGGAGAGTTCCGCCAGCTCCGCCAGGAACAGCTCCGTGACGTCTTCCTGGCCGCCTTCGACCGGGTACGGGTGCCAGCAGGCGTTGCGGTAGCGGTCGATTGCCTCCAGAGCACGGGTGAAGACGTCGAGGTCCGGGGCGAGCGGCACCAGTACCTCGTCGGCACCGCGGGTCAGGCGGCTTGGGATGTGCACCGTGCCGTCGTGACGGTGGAGGTACAGCTCACCGTACTCGGTGGCGCCGAAGCCGATCAGGTCGGCGGCGGCCACCCCGTCGGGCAGGCACTCGTCCGGCAGGGCGTCCTGTGCCGGTGGGCGCACGGCGTCAAGCGGATGCGTCTCGTACTGAGCGCTGTGGCACACCCACCAGGCGGGCAGACCGATGTCCCGCAGGTACCGCCTGCTGCCCGCGTGGACGAGCCCCTCGGGCAGGTCGCTCTCGGCGATGCGCACGACGTGCCGTGCACCGCCGAAGGCGTCGTCGACCCGGGCCGCGGTCAGCGGACCCGTCGGCCGTCGCACGGCGGGGACCGGTCCTGGTGGTGGTTCCTCCGCCGAC
The DNA here is from genome assembly GCF_013870595.1 of Streptomyces sp. WELS2. GTDB lineage: Bacteria > Actinomycetota > Actinomycetes > Streptomycetales > Streptomycetaceae > Streptomyces. The sequence goes on from NZ_JACBWZ010000044.1 coordinate 19,118, forward strand.
GTGGAATCGAGGCCCGCACCACGCGGCCAGTCCCGCAGCGCGTCGGCGTCCGTTTCCACGACCGCTATGCCGTGCACACTCGCGAC
>NZ_JACBWZ010000440.1 GCF_013870595.1 Streptomyces sp. WELS2
CGGTCCGGCTGGACGAACGACGGGTCGTCCAGGCCCGCTCCGGCCTTCTTGCCCCACATCGCCTGCTTCCAGACGCGGGCGATCTCCTCGTCCGGGGCGCCCGCGCGCAGGGCCGCGCGCAGGTCGGTCTCCTCGGTGGCGAACAGGCAGGTGCGTATCTGGCCGTCGGCGGTCAGGCGGGTGCGGTCGCAGGCCGCGCAGAACGGCCGGGTCACCGAGGCGATCACGCCGACCCGGTACGGGCCGCCGTCCACCAGCCAGCGCTCCGCGGGAGCGGAGCCGCGCTCGTCGGCGCCCTCGGGGGTGAGCTCGAAACGGGTGCGCAGGGAGGCCAGGATGTCCCCGGCGGTGACCATGCCCTCGCGCTTCCAGCCGTGCTGGGCGTCCAGCGGCATCTGCTCGATGAACCGCAGTTCGTAGTCGTGCTCGATCGCCCAGGCGAGCAGGTCCGGGGCCTCGTCGTCGTTCAGGCCCGGCATCAGGACCGAGTTGACCTTGACGGGGGTCAGACCGGCCTCGCGGGCGGCGGCCAGGCCGTCCAGGACGTCCTGGTGGCGGTCGCGGCGGGTGAGGGTCTTGAAGGCGTCCCGGCGGAGGGTGTCCAGGGAGACGTTGACCCGGTCCAGGCCGGCCGCCTTCAGGGCGGTCGCGGTGCGGACCAGGCCGATGCCGTTGGTGGTCAGGGACATCCGGGGGCGCGGGGCGAGGGCGGCGACGCGCTCCACGATGCCGACCAGGCCGGGGCGCAGCAGGGGCTCGCCGCCGGTGAAGCGGACTTCCTCGATGCCGAGGGTGCGCACCGCGATGTCGATGAGGCGGACAATCTCGTCGTCCGTGAGCAGGTCGGGCTTGGCCAGCCACCGCAGGCCCTCCTCGGGCATGCAGTAGGTGCAGCGCAGATTACACCGGTCGGTCAGCGAGACCCGCAGATCGGTGGCCACCCGGCCGTAGGTGTCGATGAGCACGTGAGCCCCTCCCTCTCCCGGTCACCATTCTCGGTCGCGGATGCCCCGTCCGTCACCTGCGAGCGTACGTGACCCCGCCGACATCGACAGCGGCCCCGATCCCACGAGGTCCGGCGCGACCGCGTCGTAGGACCGTACAGTCCCCGCCGACGCGGTCGTCCCGTGTGCCGCCTCAGTGGGCTCCGGTGCCGGTCAGGGACCGCACCTCCAGTTCCGCGTACTTCCCGGCGTCCGGTGCCTCCTTCGACAGCAGGGTGCCCACCACGCCGAGCAGGAATCCGACCGGGATGGAGATGAGGCCGGGGTTCTCCAGCGGGAACCAGTGGAAGTCGACGTCGGGGAACATCGAGGTCGGCTTGCCGGAGACCACCGGGGAGAACAGCACCAGGCCGACCGCGGTGACCAGGCCGCCGTAGATCGACCACAGGGCGCCCGCGGTGGTGAACCGCTTCCAGAACAGGCTGTAGAGGATGGTCGGCAGGTTGGCGGAGGCGGCGACCGCGAAGGCGAGGGCGACCAGGCCGGCCACGTTCAGATCGCGGGCCAGGGCGCCGAGGACGATGGAGACCGCGCCGATGCCGACGGTCGCCCAGCGGGCCGAGCGCACCTCCTGCTGCTCGGTGGCCCGGCCCCTCTTGATGACGTTGGCGTAGATGTCGTGCGCGAACGAGGACGAGGAGGCCAGGGTCAGTCCGGCGACGACCGCGAGGATCGTGGCGAAGGCGACGGCGGAGATGGTGGCGAGCAGGACGGCTCCCCAGTCGGAGTCCACACCGCCCAGGTGCAGCGCCAGCAGCGGGGCCGCCGTGTTGCCCGCCTTGTTGGAGGCGATGATCTCGTCCGGTTTGATCAGCGCGGCGGCGCCGAAGCCGAGGGCGAGGGTCATCAGGTAGAAGACGCCGATCAGGCCGATGGCCCACAGGACGGACTTGCGGGCGGCCTTGGCGGTGGGGACGGTGTAGAAGCGGATCAGGATGTGCGGCAGGCCGGCCGTGCCCAGGACCAGGGCGATGCCGAGGGAGAGGAAGTCCAGCTTGGTGGTGCCGGTGGCGCCGTACTTCAGGCCGGGCTCCAGGAAGGCGCTGCCCTTGCCGCTGTTGTCGGCGGCCCTGCCGAGGAGTTCGGAGACGTTGAAGTCGAACTTCAGCAGGACGAGGAAGGTCAGCAGCACGGCGCCGGCGATGAGCAGCACCGCCTTGACCATCTGCACCCAGGTGGTGCCCTTCATGCCGCCGATGGTGACGTACACGATCATCAGCAGGCCGACCAGGGCGACGATGCCGATCTTGCCGCCGTCGCTGGTGATGCCGAGGAGCAGGGAGACCAGCACACCGGCACCGGCCATCTGGGCCAGCAGGTAGAAGATCGACACGACGATGGTGGAGGTGCCGGCCGCGGTGCGCACGGGGCGCTGGCGCATGCGGTAGGCGAGCACGTCGCCCATCGTGTAGCGGCCCGAGTTGCGCAGCGGTTCGGCGACCAGCAGGAGGGCGACGAGCCAGGCGACGAGGAAGCCGATGGAGTACAGGAAGCCGTCGTAGCCGAAGAGGGCGATGGCGCCGGCGATGCCGAGGAAGGACGCGGCGGACATGTAGTCGCCGGAGACGGCGAGGCCGTTCTGGAAGCCGGTGAACTGCCGTCCGCCCGCGTAGAAGTCGGCGGCGTCCTTGGTCTGCCGGCCCGCCCAGACGGTGATGACGAGGGTCGCGGCGACGAACACCGCGAACAGGCTGACGATCAGCGTACGGTGCTCGCTCGCCTCGCCGGCGGCCAGCAGGGTGTGGGGTACGGCGTTCATGCTCCGCCCTCCATCCGGGACTTGATGGCCTCGGCCCGCGGGTCGAGCCGGGCGGCGGCGCGGCGGGCGTACCACAAGGCGATCAGGAACGTGGTGAGGAACTGGGCGAGGCCCAGGACGAGGGCGACGTTGATGTGGCCGGCCACCTGGGTGCCCATGAAGCCGCTCGCGTAGTTGGACAGCAGGACGTACAGCAGGTACCAGGCGGCGAAGGCGATCGTCAGGGGGAAGGCGAAGGAGCGGTGGGCGCGGCGCAGTTCACCGAACTCCGCGCTCTGCTGCACCTCGGTGAACTCCTCGGTGGAGGGAAGGCGGGTCGGGGTCTGCGCGGGTGGCGGTGTCTCGGTAGCCACGGAGTCTCCTCGCGTCACGGACGTGCGCTTGCTCATCTCACAGGAACGGGACCACATTACAGCGAGTCATCACTCGACTCCATGGGGTGAATCCCGTAGGGGACCTGAACCTTTCGGGCCCCCGACCACGGTCACGGCGCCGCCCGGGGAGCGGTTCAAGTCCGCCCGGGCCTTTCGGAGATCAGCGCCGGGAGATAGCTTCGGCCCAGCACCACCTCGTCATGTACCTGCCCGGACAGTCACCTGTGTTCCGGGCGGTTCCGTACTCCGGATGATGTGGAGATCCCATGGCTCATCTGCGCTCCAGACGCCGACTGGCGCTCGCCGTACCGGCCGCGCTGTCGCTGACCGCCACGCTCGGCTTCCTGCCGTCGGCGGCCTCCGCGGCGGTCTCGACGGCCACGGCGGCCACGGCGGCGCGGGCGGCGGACGGCCCCACCCTGTCGTACGTGGTGAACACCCGGACGGACCGCTCCACGATCGAGTCGGTGCGGCGGGCCATCACCGGCAACGGCGGTACGGTCGTGGCGAGTTACGACCGGATCGGGGTGATCGTGGCGCACTCCGCGAACCCCGGGTTCGCCCAGGCGATCCGTGCCGTGCGCGGTGTCGCCTCGGCGGGTGCCACGCGCAACGCGCCGCTGCCGGCCCAGTCCACCACCGACGTGGGCACGCCGAAGGCGCTGAGCGCGGCCGAGGCCGCCGGTGTCCGGGCCGCCGCCGGCCAGGACCCGCTGGAGCCGCTCCAGTGGGACCTGCCGGCCATCAAGGCGGACAAGGCGCACGAGAAGACCCTGGGCAGCCGGGACGTCACGGTCGCCGTCATCGACACGGGCGTCGACGACACCCACCCGGACATCGCGCCCAACTTCGACCGGGCGGCCTCCGTCAACTGCGTGTCGGGCAAGCCGGACACGACGGACGGCGCCTGGCGGCCGGGCGCATCGGAGAGCCCGCACGGCACCCATGTGGCCGGTGAGATCGCGGCGGCGAAGAACGGCGTGGGGATGACGGGCGTGGCGCCGGGGGTGAAGGTCGCCGGCATCAAGGTGTCCAACGCGGGCGGCTACTTCTACACCGAGGCCGTGGTCTGCGGCTTCATGTGGGCGGCCGAACACCACGTCGACGTGACCAACAACAGCTATTACACCGACCCGTGGTACTTCAACTGCACCACCGACCCCGACCAGAAGGCGCTCGTGGACGCCATCACCCGGGCCTCGCGCTACGCGGAGAGGAAGGGCACGGTCAACGTCGCGGCGGCGGGCAACGAGAACTACGACCTCGCGTCCCACGCGATCACCGACGAGGACTCGCCGAACGACGGCACCCCGTCGGACCGGGTGATCGACCCGCACGAGTGCTTCGACATACCGACCCAGCTGCCGGGTGTCGTCACGGTCGCGGCGACCGGCGCCAAGGGGCTGAAGTCGTCCTTCTCCAACCACGGTCTGGGCGTGGTCGACATCGCCGCGCCCGGCGGCGACTACTACCAGCCGCCGCAGGCCCCGGCGACCAGCGGCCTGATCCTGGGCACGCTGCCGGGCGGCAAGTGGGGCTACATGGCCGGGACGTCCATGGCGACCCCGCACGTCGCCGGCGTTGCCGCATTGATCAAGTCGACCCATCCGCATGCCCCGGCGGCGGTCGTGAAGGCGCTGCTGTACGCGGAGGCCACCGCCACGCCCTGCACCGACCCGTACGACATCGACGGCGACGGCAAGGTGGACGCGGTGTGCCAGGGGACGAAGAACCGCAACGGCTTCTACGGCTGGGGCGTGGCGGACGCGCTGGCCGCGGTGACCAGGTAGACACCGGCAAGAGATCTCTGTAGGGGGTCCACGCAGAATATTGATTGACTCAATAATGCATAGTGCAGTCATGACTGCACTCATGTACGCGTGGTCCTCGCTGGGCGGCGATCCCGCCCGGCTCTCCCGGCTCACCACCGTCCCGAGGGAGGGCGCGCTCGCGGCGCGCCTTCCCGTGCGGGAGCTGGCCCGGGCGTGCGTCGGCGCCTACCCGTACATGAAGGTCGTCTCCAACTCCGGCCCGGACGACTCCGGCACGACCTT
>NZ_JACBWZ010000441.1 GCF_013870595.1 Streptomyces sp. WELS2
TCCAGCCGTCCAGCAGCAGGTGGTGGAAGGTCCACACCACGCGCACGGCGGTCCCGGACAGGCGCTCCAGGAGCTGGCCCGGAGCCACGGTCTCACCCTCAACACCCTCGTACAGGGCGCCTGGGCGCTGCTGCTTGCCCGGCAGGCGGGCCGGGACGAGGTGGTGTTCGGCACCACGGTCGCCGGACGGCCGCCGGAGCTGCCCGGCGCCGACACCATGACCGGCCTGTTCATCACCACCCTGCCCACCCGGGTCGCCGTCCCCGGCCACGGCACCCTGCCGGACTGGCTGCGCGCCCTCCAGCACGACCAGAGCGAGGACCGCCGCTTCGACCACCTGCCGCTCACCTGGCTGAAGGCGTTCACCGCGCTCCCCGAGCGGGCCGGGCTGTTCGACAGCATCGTGGTCTTCGAGAACTACCCGGTCGACGACGGCCTCGCCGCCGCCCACGGGCTGCGCCTCAGCGGCCTGGAAGGCGTCGAGACCACCAACTACCCGCTGAGCCTGACCGCCTACCCGGGCCCGGAGCTGACCCTGCGGCTCGGCTACGACCCCAACCTGTTCGACGCCGCGACGGCCGAGCGCATGGCCGAGTACCTGACCGTCCTGCTCACCCACCTGCCCGCCGGCGCCCACCGGCCGCCCGCCCGGCTGCCGTTGCTCGCCCCGGACCGCCGCGCACAGGTGCTGCGCACCTGGAACGACACCGCCACCGACCTGCCCGACACCACCGTCGCCGCCCTCTTCGCCGCACAGGTGCGCCGCACCCCCGGCGCCGTGGTCCTGGACACCGGGGACACCCACCTCACCTACCGTGAACTCGACGCCCTCGCGGAGGAGTTGGCGACCCGCCTGACCGCCCTCGGAGTACGGCCGGAGTACCCGGTCGGCGTGCTCATGGAGCGGTCCGCCGAGCTGATCGTCGCCCAGCTGGCCCTCGTGCGCACCGGCGGCGTGTACGTGCCGCTGGACGGCAGGGCCCCGGCCGAACGGCTGCGCCGGATGCTCGCCGAGGCGGGCGCGGACCTGCTGCTCACCGACGCCGGCCGGGAACGGACGGCCCGGGAACTGCTGCCCGAGGGCAGGGTCCTGCGGGCGGACGACACCTCCGGCGCGCCCGGCACCGGGCCGGCGCCCACCGTCCACCCCGACAACGTCCAGTACCTGATGTTCACTTCGGGCTCCACCGGCACCCCCAAGGGGGTCGCGGTGCGGCAGCGGGACGTCGTCGCGCTCGCCCTGGACCGGGCCTTCACCGGGCACGACCGGGTCCTCGTGCACTCGCCGCACGCCTTCGACGCCGCCACCTACGAGGTGTGGGTGCCGCTGCTGCGCGGCGGCACGGCCGTCCTCGCCCCGCCCGCCGGCCTCGACGCCGCCCAGGTCCGGCGCGCCATCACCGAGCGGGGCGTGACCTGCCTGTGGCTGACCGCCGGCCTGTTCCGGCTGCTCGCCCAGGAGGACCCCGGCTGCCTGCGCGGCGCCCGCGAGGTGTGGACCGGCGGCGAGGCCGTGCCCGGCGCGGTGGTCCGCCGGGTCCTGGACGCCTGCCCCGGGCTGACCGTCGTGGACGGCTACGGCCCCACCGAGACCACCACCTTCGCCACCCGCCGCGTCTTCCGCTCCGGCGACCCGCTGCCCGCCGTCCTGCCCATCGGCCGGCCCCTGGACAACACCCGCGTCTACGTCCTGGACACCGCGCTCCAGCCCCAGCCGCCCGGCATCCCGGGGGAGTTGTACATCGCGGGCGCGGGCCTGGCCCGGGGCTACGCCGGCCGGCCGGGCGCGACCGCCGCCCGCTATGTCGCCGACCCCTACGGCCCGCCCGGCACCCGGATGTACCGCACCGGCGACCTCGTGCGCTGGAGCGCGGACGGCGAACTGCACTTCGTCGGCCGCGCGGACGACCAGATCAAGATCCGCGGCTTCCGCGTCGAACCCGCCGAGATCGAGGCCCGCCTCACCGCCCACCCCTCCGTCGCCGAGGCCGTCGTCTCCCTGTACGAGGACGCCGGACGCAAACGGCTCGCCGCCCACCTCGTACCGGCCGAGGGCGCCGACGTGCCCTCCGCCGCCGCTCTGCGCGCCCACCTGGCGGCCGGACTGCCCGACTACATGCTGCCCGCCGCGTTCGTCACCGTGCCCGAGCTGCCGCTGACGGCCAACGGCAAGGTCGACCGGCGGCGGCTGCCCGCCCCCGACTGGGCGGCGGGCGCCGAACGGACCCACCGCGAGCCGCGCACCGACACCGAACGGACCCTCGCCGGGATCTGGTCCGCACTGCTCGGCGTCGAACGCGTCGGCGTGGACGACAACTTCTTCATGCTGGGCGGCGACTCCATCCTCAGCATCCAGGTGGTCTCCCGGGCCCGGGCCGCCGGACTCGCCCTCACCCCGCGCGACCTGTTCCGGCACCCCACGGTGGCCCAACTGGCCGCCGCCTGCGGCGGCGCCGCGCCCGCCGTCGCCGGCACCGAACCGGTCGCCGGACCGGCCGGCCTCACCCCGATCCAGCACTGGTTCCTGGACGCCGGGCCCGCGCGCCCCGCCTTCTTCAACCAGTCCGTCGTGGTCGAGACGCCCGGCCCGGTGGACGAGGACGCCCTGCGCCGCGCCCTCACCGCGCTGTGGACCCACCACGACGCCCTGCGCGCCCGCTTCCGCCGCGACCGCGACGGCGCCTGGCACCAGGACATCACCGCCCACGACAGCCCCGCCCCCGAACTGCTCCGGGTCCACCACCGGCGGGACGAGGAAGACGTCACGGCGCAGGCCCACGCCCGCTTCGGCCTGGAGACGGGTCCGTTGCTCGCCGCCCGCCTGTTCACCGCCGACGACGCCGGGCCCGCCCGGCTGCTGCTCGTCGCCCACCACCTGGTGGTCGACGGCGTCTCCTGGCGGATCCTGCTGGAGGACCTGGAGACCGCCTACCGGCAGGCCGCCGCCGGCGAGCCCGTACGGCTGCCCGCCCGCACCACGTCCACGGCCGAGTGGGTCCGCCGGCTGCGCGAGAGCGACCTCACCGGCCAGCTGCCCCACTGGGAGCGGACCGCCCGCGCGTGCGCCGAACCCCTGCCCGTGGACTCGGCCGGCGGCAACACCATGGCCGACCTCCGCGAGGTGACCGTACGCCTCGACCGCGAGCGCACCGACGCCCTGCTGCGCCGGGTGCCCGGCGTCTACCGCACCCGCGTGGACGACGTCCTGCTCACCGCGCTGGGCCGGGTCCTCGCCGACTGGACCGGGCGCGCCACCGTCGCCGTCGGCCTGGAGGGACACGGCCGCGAGGACCAGTGGGCCGAGGACGTCGACCTGTCCCGCACGGTCGGCTGGTTCACCGCGCTCCACCCGGTCGCCCTGACCGTCCCGGCCGGGGACTGGGGCACCGCCCTGAAGTCGGTGAAGGAACAGCTGCGGGCCGTACCCGACCGGGGACTCGGCTACGGCGTGCTGCGCCACCTCGCCCGCGACCCGCGCCTGACCACCGCCCCCGAACCCGGCATCAGCTTCAACTACCTGGGCCGCTTCGACTGGACCGCCGACGACGCCGCCCTGGTCCGGGCGGTGCCCGGCGGCCTGGGCGGCGCGGAGGCCCCGGACACCGAGCGGCCGCACCTGCTGGACGTGGTGGCCCGCGTCGAGGACGGCCGGCTGGAGATCACCTGGCACTACAGCGGCGGACGCCACCGCGAGGAGACCGTCACCGCCCTCGCCGAGGGCATGATGGACGCGCTCGGCGGCATCGTCGCCCACTGCGCCCGCCCCGACGCCGGCGGCCGTACCCCGTCGGACTTCCCGCTGGCCCGGCTCGACCAGGCCGCCGTGGACCGCATCGCCGGCGACGGCCGGGACGTCCAGGACGTCTACCCGCTCACGCCGATGCAGGAGGGCATGCTCTTCCACAGCCTGCTCGACCCCGCCGGCCGCACCTACGTCAACCAGGTCCAGCTCGTGCTGGCCGGCGTCACCGACCCGCAGGCGCTCGCCGAAGCCTGGCAGCACACCGCCGACGCCAACCCCGTGCTGCGCACCGGCCTGGTCTGGCAGGAGACCCCCGAACCACTCCAGGTCGTCCGGCACCGCGCCACCGTGCCCGTCACCCACCACGACTGGTCCGCGTGGCCCGGGGAACGCCGCGCACGCGAACTGGACCGGCTGCTCGCCGAGGACCGCGAGCGGGGGATCGACCTCGCCGCCGCGCCCCTCATGCGGCTGACCCTGATCCGGCTGGGCCCGGACCGGGTCCGCCTGGTGTGGACCTTCCACCACGTCCTGCTCGACGGCTGGAGCGCCGCCCAGGTCTTCGAGGAGGTGTGCGAGCGGTACGCCGCCCTGACCTCCGGGCGCCGTCCGCACACCCCCGAACGCAAGCCCTTCGCCGACTACCTGCGCTGGCTCGCCGAGCGCGACACCGGCCGGGCCGAGCGGTACTGGCGCACCACCCTGGCGGGCTTCCAGGCCCCCACCGAACTGCCCCGCGACCGGCGGCCCGCCGAGGCCCACCGCACCTCCTCCTCCGCATCCGTGCGCGTGACCCTCGGCCCGGACCTCTCCGCCCGGCTGCGGGAGACCGCCCAGCGCCACGGGCTCACCCTCAACACCGTGCTCCAGGGCGCCTGGGCGCTGCTGCTGTCCCGCTACGGCGGCGGCACCGACGTGGTGTTCGGCACCACCGTCTCCGGCCGGCCCGCCGAACTGCCCGGCGTCACCTCGATGGTGGGCCTGTTCATCAACACCCTGCCCACCCGGGTCCGCGTCGACGGCTCCCGCCCGCTGCCCGAGTGGCTGCGCGAGATCCAGACCGCCCAGTCCGAGGCCCGCCGCCACGACTTCGTCTCGCTGGCCCAGGTCCAGTCCTGGAGCGAACTGCCCGGCGGCACCGGTCTGTTCGACTCCCTCGTGGTCTTCGAGAACTACCCCTTCGACCCGGAGGCCCCGGCCCGGCACGGCCTCACCATGGAACCGGAACGGGACCTGGAGCCGACCAACTTCCCGCTCAGCGTGGTCGTCGCGCCCGGCGACACCCTCACCGTGAACCTGGACCACGACCCGGCCGCCTTCGACACCACCACGGTCACCGCGCTCGGCGAGAGCCTGCGCACCCTGCTCACCGGCATGGCCACCGACCTCGACCGCCGCCTGGCCGACCTGCCGCTGCTGGAGCCCGCCGAAGGGCGCGCGCTGGTGGC
>NZ_JACBWZ010000442.1 GCF_013870595.1 Streptomyces sp. WELS2
GGCGCCGCCGGTCGCGCCGCGTTGCCCATCTCCCTTGTGCCATAAGCCCGTTCGCGATCCCGAACGACGGGCAACAACTCGTACGGACTTCGTCCAACCCCTTGCCGAAGCCTTAGGCGAAGGTTAGCGTCCCGCACCACACCCCCTTCGGCCCTCGGCCACCGGGCGTGCGAGCCGCAGCCGCACTCGACCAGACAAGGACGTCAGCATGTCGGCACACAGCAGCACCTGGGACCGTCGATCGATACTCCGGGCCGCCGCGGGCCTGGCCGCCGCCGGTGCGCTCGGCGCGTGCGGGAGCAACAACGGCCGTGGCGGCGGCTCGGGTTCGGGCAAGCGGCTGGTGCAGTACTTCCACGCCTACGGCGAGCCGGGCACCGAGCAGGCGATCAAGCGCTACGCGAAGGCGTACTCCAAGGCGGACGTGACCACCCAGTGGATCACCGGCTCCAACTTCGAGAGCAAGCTCTTCGCGTCCCTGCTCACCGACCAGGCGCCGGACCTGTTCGAGTTCCACCCGCAGATCCAGCTCGTCAGAAGCGGCCAGGTCGCGGACCTGACCGACCTCGTCGCACCGGTCAAGGACGACTTCAACCGGGCCGACATCCAGTCGCACACGGTGGACGGCAGGATCTACGGCGTGCGGATGATCGACGACCCGCAGTTCTTCTTCTACCGCAAGTCGCTGCTCCGGAAGGCGGGCGTCGAGCCGCCGCGGACGCTGGACGAGCTGGTGGAGGCCGCCGCCAGGCTCACCACGAGCAAGGTCAAGGGCCTGTTCCTCGGCAACGACCTGCACGCGGTGATCAACCCGCTGTTCTGGTCGGCCGGCGCGGACACCCTGAACGAGAAGAACGAGATCGCCTATCACACGGACGCCGTGGTCGAGGGCCTGAGGACGATGCGGAAGCTGTTCACCAGCGGCCATCTGCTGCTGGACGCCCCGGCCGACTTCTGGGACCCGTCGGCGCTGAGCCAGGGCCTGTGCGCCATCCAGTTCTGCGGGATGTGGGCCATGCCGCAGTTCCAGCAGGCCCTCGGCGACGACCTCGGCATCATGCCGTTCCCGAAGGTCGGCGACGCGGGCCGGCCGTCCGTCTACAACGGCGGCTGGTCCATGTTCGTCAACGCCAAGGGAAAGAACGTCGACGCGGCCAAGGAGTACGTCAAGTGGCTGTGGCTCGACCAGAAGAAGTACCAGGAGGACTGGGCGACGTCGTACGGCTTCCACATCCCGCCGCGCACCTCCATCGCCCGGGCGACCGGCAAGCTGGAGTCCGGCCTGCCCGCGGAGGGCGTGCGGCTCTTCGACGAGTACGGGCACTTCGACAACATCGGCTGGACCCAGGCCATGATCACCGCGACGGAGGACCTCTTCGCCGACTGCGTCCGCAAGGGCGGTGACCCCGAGGCCGCGCTCGACCGGTGCGACAAGACGGTGAACGCCGAGCTGAAGAAGCTGTTCGGTTAGGCCGCCGGACGGATCCCGAGATGCCGACCACCACCACGCGCGCGGTCGCCGCCCGCACCGCCGAGGACCGGCCCCGCCGGCGGCTGCGCGGCAGCCGCACCCTCGACTTCTGGCTCTTCACCGGCCCGTTCCTGATCGGGCTGGCCGTCTTCGTCTACGTCCCGATCGGCTGGAGCCTCTACCTCAGCTTCTTCGAGGCCCGCTTCACGGTGACGCCCAGCGAGTTCGTGGGACTGGGCAACTACCGGGAGATCCTGTCCGACAGCGGGTTCATGGGCTCGCTCGGCACCTTCACCGTGTTCGCCGCCTTCATCGTGCCCACCACCTGGGCACTCTCGCTGGGCCTGGCGCTGCTGGTGAACCGGCTGCGGTTCATGCGGGCGTTCTACCGCTCGGTGTTCTTCCTGCCGACCGCGTGCAGCTATGTCGCCGCCTCGCTGATCTGGAAGATGTCCCTCTTCAACGGCGTGCGCTTCGGCCTGGCCAACACCGTCCTCGGTCTGTTCGGCGTGGACAATACCGCCTGGCTCGCCAGCCCGGACCCGCCCTGGTACTGGCTGGTCGTCATCACCGCACGGCTGTGGCTCCAGTCCGGCTTCTACATGATCCTGTTCCTGGCCGCGCTCCAGAACATCCCCCGCGAGCTGTACGAGGCCGCCGCCATCGACGGCGCCAAGGCCGGCTGGCAGACCTTCCGGCACATCACGCTGCCGCAGCTGCGGGCCACCTCCACGGCCGTGGTCCTGCTGCTGCTCGTGGCCGCCTACCAGGCCTTCGACGAGTTCTTCAACCTGCTGTCCAAGACCACCTGGGGCCGCCCGCCGCTGGTCGAGCTGTACTACACCGCGCTCGGCCAGGACCAGAACTACGGCAAGGGCAGCGCGGGAGCCGTGGTGCTGACCGTGCTGATCTGCGTCGTCACCCTGTTCCAGGGCCGGATCATGGGCTTCGGCAGGGGGGAGGAGTCCAAGTGACCACCACCGCACCCGGCTCCCGCGCACGCGCCCGGCGCGGCGGGGTGATGGGCTCGGCCGGGCTGTACCTCGCGACGAGCGTCGCCGCGCTGCTCTTCCTCGTCCCCTTCTACCTGCTGGTCCGCAACGCGCTGTCCACCGACCCCGAGATCACCGGCGAGAACTGGAAGTTCTTCCCGAGCCGCATCCAGTGGGGCAACATCACCGAGCCGTTCGAGGACCCGACGGTGGATTTCGGCCGGTCGATGTGGAACTCGCTGGTCGTCGGCGTCCTGCACACGGCCGGCACCCTGGTCGTGTGCTCGCTGGCCGGCTACGCCCTCGCCCGCATCCCCTACCGGCACGCCGGCAAGGTGTTCTACGCCGTCCTGGTGACCCTGATGGTCCCGGCCGCGGTCACCTTCGTGCCGAGTTTCGTGCTGGTGTCGTCACTCGGCTGGGTGGACAGCTACCGGGGTCTGATCGTGCCGGGGCTGTTCAGCGGTTTCACCTGCTTCCTGTTCCGGCAGTACTTCCTGGGGTTCCCCAAGGAACTGGAGGAGGCGGCGCGCGTGGACGGGCTCGGCTGCTGGGGCGCGTACTGGCGCGTCGTGGTGCCGAACTCGCTGAACTTCTTCGCGGCGATCGCCACGATCACCTTCATCAGCGGCTGGAACGCCTTCCTGTGGCCGCTGGTCATCGGCCAGGACCCGAGCGCCTGGACCGTGCAGGTCGCGCTCTCGTCGTACATGACCAACCAGACCGTCAACTACCACCTGATCTTCATGGCGACCGCCATCTCGATCCTGCCCCTGCTGTTCGTGTTCCTCTTCCTCCAGCGCTGGCTGGTGCAGGGGATCGCGCAGACCGGCATCAAGGGCTGAGCTAGGAGACCCATGTCCGTGACCACGACCACCGGGTACGTCGAGGACGTCTCGCCGGGCTCCGGGGCGCTGCCGCCCCGCGCCTGGTACGCGTCCTCCGACGCCCCGTCCCTGTCCCTCAACGGCACCTGGCGCTTCAGGCTGTCGGACACCGCCGACGCCGAGGACGACTCCTTCGCGGCGCGCGGGTACGACGCCAGTGGCTGGGCGGAGGTCTCGGTGCCCGGCCACTGGGTGCTCCAGGGCCACGGCTCCCCGGTCTACACCAACCATCTGTATCCGTTCCCGGTCGACCCGCCCCGGGTGCCGACCGAGAACCCGACCGGCGACCACCTGCGCGTGTTCGACCTGCCCGACGGCTGGCCCGCGGACGGGGGCGCGGTGCTGCGCTTCGACGGCGTGGAGTCCTGCGCCCGGGTCTGGCTGAACGGCACGGACCTCGGCGAGTTCAAGGGCTCCCGGCTGCCGCACGAGTTCGCGGTCGGGCATGTGCTGAAGCCGGCCGGCAACGTGCTGGCCGTGCGGGTGCACCAGTGGTCGGCGGGCTCGTACCTGGAGGACCAGGACCAGTGGTGGCTGCCGGGCATCTTCCGGGACGTCACCCTGCTGCACCGCCCGGCGGGCTGTGTCCTCGACTTCTTCGTGCACGCCTCCTACGACCACACCACCGGCACGGGCACGCTGCGGGTCGACTCCGACGAGGACGGCCGGGTGACCGTGCCGGAGCTGGGCATCGACGTGCCCACCGGGGAGCCGGTGACGGTGCCGGTCGAGCCGTGGTCGGCGGAGACGCCCCGGCTGTACGAGGGGACGCTGGCCACCGGGGGCGAGCGGGTGCGGCTGCGCATCGGGTTCCGCACGGTGGAGCTGTCGGACGGGCTGATCAAGGTCAACGGGACGGCGGTGCTGTTCAAGGGCGTCAACCGGCACGAGTGGCACCCCGGGAGAGGCCGGGCGCTGGACCCGGCGACGATGCGCGAGGACGTGCTGCTGATGAAGCGGCACAACATCAACGCGGTCCGCACCTCCCACTACCCCCCGCACCCGGCCTTCCTCGACCTGTGCGACGAGTTCGGGCTGTGGGTGATCGACGAGTGCGACCTGGAGACGCACGGTTTCACCGAACAGGGCTGGCGGGACAACCCCGTCGACGACGACCGGTGGACGCCGGCCCTGCTGGACCGGGCGGCCCGGATGGTGGAGCGGGACAAGAACCACCCGTCGGTCGTGGTCTGGTCGCTGGGCAACGAGGCGGGCACCGGGCGGGGCCTGACCGCGATGGCCGAGTGGATCCGCGCCCGCGACACCTCCCGGCTGCTGCACTACGAAGGCGATGTCAACTGCCGGGACACGGACGTGTACTCACGGATGTACGCGAGCCACGCCGAGGTGGAGCGGATCGGCCGGGGCCTGGACGGCGGACCGCGCCGGCGCCGCGAGCTTCCCCTCATCCTGTGCGAGTACGCCCACGCCATGGGCAACGGCCCCGGCGGACTCGCCGACTACCAGCGGCTGTTCGGGACCTACGACCGGCTCCAGGGCGGCTTCGTCTGGGAGTGGATCGACCACGGCATCGCCCACCCCGGGCTGGGGTACGCCTACGGCGGCGACTTCGGCGAGGAACTGCACGACGGCAACTTCGTCTGCGACGGCCTGCTGTTCCCCGACCGGCGGCCGTCCCCGGGGCTGATCGAGTACAAGAAGGTGATCGAGCCCGTCACCCTCACCGGCGACGGCGCGGACGGCACCGTCCGCGTCATCAACGGCCACGACTTCGCGGACCTTTCGGCGCTGGCGTTCACCTGGTCGTACGAGGTCGAGGGCGAGCCGGTGGCACAGGGCACGCTGCCGGTGCCCGCGCTGGCTCCCGGCGAGT
>NZ_JACBWZ010000443.1 GCF_013870595.1 Streptomyces sp. WELS2
TCCGGGCGACCGTCCGCGCCGACCGCCTGCGCTTCGTGGAGGAGCCGCGAACAGCGGTCCGCTTCCCCGGCACCGGGAAACGGTCATCGACGTCCCACAGCGAGCGCACGAACCTTCCCGGTGAAGTCGTCGCCGGTCAGGAGTACCGGGACGCCCTGATCGTCTACCGGCTCGCGACCCGGCTCACCGGGCAGCCGGAAGACGGTCGGGACGGCGAGGGCGACGAGGGCGGCGCGGGGGCGTGAACGGACGGCGGCGCGGTCACACCTTGACGCCGCGCAACTCGATGTCCCGGTTGGCGAAGAGGTGCACGTACCCGCAGTGCCAGCAGATCAGCCCTGTCGCCGTCTCGTCCGCCCAGGCCAGTTTCATGAATTCCATGCCGGTGCTGTTGAGCTTCACGCCTCGCTCGCGGAAGAGCTCTCCCCGGCAGACCTGACAAGTGATCCGCGTGTCGCCCAGCCAGGCGTGCACCGCCTTCGCCATATCCACCCTCCCTGTTCGTTCGCGCCCGGAGCAGGGCGGTGTGCTGCGAGAACCGTGCCGCGAGCAGCTGTTCGGTGTCGGGTTGAACGACACCACACTTCCGGCCGGAATTGGCGGCAGTTGAGCGAGATCTGAGGAAATGCGCCGAGCCTGCCTCGCCGTATCCGGAACCGGCCAAGGCGCTCCGTCCCCCGGCGACGCGCACCGGTCGCACACCTCATGCGGTCCGCACCGCCTGGCACGATCCTTGCGAACCATGGCGCCCGCGCCGTCGGCATGGGCGGACGCGGTGCTTGACGATGGTGGCGAACGAAAGGGAGAGCACTCATGACCCGCATAGCCATCAACGGATTCGGCCGCATCGGACGCAACGTGCTGCGCGCGCTGCTCGAACGCGACAGCGCCCTGGAGGTCGTCGCCGTCAACGACCTCACGGAGCCCGCCGTGCTGGCGCGGCTGCTCGCCTACGACACGACGGCCGGCCGGCTCGGCCGGCCGGTGAGCGCCGACGGGGACACGCTCGTCGTCGACGGCCGGCGCATCAAGGTGCTGGCCGAGCGGGAGCCGGCGCGGTTGCCGTGGGCCGAACTCGGGGTGGACATCGTCCTGGAGTCGACCGGCCGTTTCACGTCGGCCAAGGCCGCTCGCGCGCACCTGGACGCGGGCGCGCGGAAGGTGCTCGTCAGCGCTCCGTCGGACGGTGCCGATGTCACGCTCGCCTACGGGGTCAACACCGAGGCGTACGACGCGGCCCTGCACACGATCGTCTCGAACGCCTCCTGCACGACGAACGCGCTGGCGCCGCTGGCGTCGGTGCTGGACGAACTCGCGGGCATCGAGCACGGTTTCATGACGACGGTGCACGCCTACACCCAGGAGCAGAACCTCCAGGACGGCCCGCACCGCGACGCCCGCCGCGCGCGTGCCGCCGCCGTGAACATCGTGCCGACGACGACGGGTGCCGCCAAGGCGATCGGACTGGTGCTGCCGAACCTGGACGGCAGGCTGTCGGGTGACTCGATCCGTGTGCCGGTTCCGGTGGGCTCGATCGTGGAACTGAACACCACCGTCAGCCGGGAGGTGTCGCGGGACGAGGTGCTGGCGGCCTACCGTGCCGCCGCCGAGGGGCCGCTCGCCGGCATCCTCGAATACTCGGAGGACCCGCTGGTGTCGTCCGACATCACGGGCAATCCCGCCTCGTCCGTCTTCGACTCGGCCCTCACCCGCGTGGACGGCCGCCATGTCAAGGTGGTCGCCTGGTACGACAACGAGTGGGGCTTCTCGAACCGCGTGCTCGACACACTCGACCTGCTCGCCGCGCACTGACCCCGCCGCGAGGGCCGTACCGTCGCGGCGCCCCGGACTCCCCGTGCGGGGCCGGGGCGCCGCCGCGCCGGGTCGTCGAAGTGACGCCGGCCGGCGTCATCCGCGCAGGTCGTCCGCACCAAGGGAGTCGAAGCTTCCACAAGATCGACCGCTCCATGGCCTTCAACGGCTCTATAGACTCCGCGGATGACCAGCGATCTTCTCCAACTCACCGTTCTGGGCTGTGCGACACCGCATGCCACCGTCGACAACGCCTGCTCCGGCTACCTCGTGTCCCATGGCGCCACCCGCCTCTGGGTGGACGCGGGCAGCGGGACGCTGGCGCAGTTGCAGCGGCATGTCCGGCTCGACGAGGTGGACGCGATCTGGATCTCGCACCTGCACGCCGATCACAGTGCGGATCTGCTCACCGCGTACTACGCGGTGCTGTACGCGAACGTCCGGTTCGAAGCGCCCATCCCCCTGTACGGGCCGCCGGGCATCGCCGACCGGCTGGCCCACTTCCTGACCAACACCTCGACGCGCAGTCCCGTCGAATCCGCCTTCGCCGTCCACGAGTTGCATGACGGGCAGCGGGCGAGCGTCGGCGGTCTCACGCTGACCACCCGGGCGGTGGAGCACGGCATCCCGGCCTTCGCCGTGCGCATCGAGGCCGAGGGCCGGTCGCTGGTCTACTCCGGGGACACCGCACCGTGCGCGAACCTCACCCAGCTGGCCGAGGGGTGCGACGCGCTGCTGTGCGAGGCCGAGAGCAGCCAGGCCCCGGCCGACGGTCCGCAGGTACACCACACCCCCGAGGACACCGGCGACACGGCCGGGGCGGCCGGGGCGGGCCGGTTGCTCGTCACACACGTCGGCCCGACCCTCACCCCGGCCGAAGCGGTGCGACGTGCCTCGGCCCGGTTCCACGGTCCCGTCGACTATGCCGCCCCCGGCACCACCTTCTCGATCGCTCGGCCGGCAGACCTGAACCGCGGCCGACCTGCCGGGGCGTGAGTGCGTAACGGCGGCCGGGGCCGGGCAACTTCCGCCCGCCAGACGGCCATCACCTCGCCGAGTCCTCGCTCCGGGTGGAGGGCGAAGCCGTCGGGGTTGCCCTCGGCAGCGGTTCCACGACCGTCTTCGCCGACGACGAACACGCGCCAGATCCGGCCTCCGGCCCGGCCGTCGGTGGTGTTCTCACGCCTGCGCGCCGCCCGGAGCGGCGGCCTCGAGGTCGTTGATGGTGCCGGACATGATCGTGCGCACGTGCTCGGTGATGTGCTCGGCGGGCCAGTCCCACCAGGCCACCGCCAGCAGCCGGGCGATCTCCTCGTCGGAGTAGCGAGTGCGGATGAGGCGGGCCGGGTTGCCGCCGACGATGCCGTAGTCGGGTACGTCGGCGGTGACCACGGCGCCGGAGCCGATGATCGCACCGTGTCCGATCCGTACGCCCGGCATCACCGTCGTGCCGTGGCCGAACCAGACGTCGTTGCCGACGACGGTGTCTCCTCGGTTCGGCAGGCCGGCGAGCAGGTCGAAGTGGTCGGCCCAGGAGCCGCCCATGGTGGGGAACGGGAAGGTGGAAGGGCCGTCCATACGGTGGTTGGCGCCGTTCATGATGAACCGCACGCCCGTGCCCAGGGCACAGAATTTACCGATGATCAGCTTTTCCGGTCCGTAGTGGTAGAGCACGTTGCGGGTCTCGAACGCGATGGGGTCGTCCGGGTCGTCGTAGTACGAGTACTCCCCGACCTCGATCAGCGGGGACTTCACCAGCGGCTTGAGCAGGACGACGCGAGGCTGTCCGGGCATGGGGTGCAGGACGGTCGGATCGGCGGGTACGGGCACGGCGGGTCCCTCTGCGGTCGGGGAGTAATGGCGGACCGGCCCATGATCGCGTCGGCGCGCCGTACCGGCACACCGATTTTTCGGCCCCGCTCGCCGTCCGGGCTCACGGCGGCGCCGGTGCGACATCGGCGCGTCCGCCGGGCTGCCGCGGCACATGAGCGTACCTCCCGCGCACTCCTGTTGATCATATGACCAATTCGCTTCCGCGCTTCGGAACGCAGGCGACATGGACATCACAGGAGTGGATTGCCCTTCCCGGTGAGGAGGCCGCATGGTACAGGTCGAGCGGTTGCTGGCCGACTGCCTGGACGACGTGCGCGCCGAGCCGCCGGGCGGCGTACCCCTCGCGGCGGAGGACGGCCCCGGATACGCGGCGGCCCGCCGGACCTTTCTGACGGCCGGACTCGAAGCCCTGCGCGCCCACACCCCGGAGGCCGGCTGGGTACAGCTCAACCTGGCCGTCACGCCGCCGCCGTACGGCCGACTGGCCACGGCGGCCCGTGAGCTGCTCGGCACCGGACAGGCCCGCGACTTCTTCTTCATGCACAAACCCCCGGGGCTGCGCGTACGGTTCCTCGCGGCGCAGCCGTCCCGGGCACCGGAACTGCGCACCGCCCTGCTGCGCCACCTGACGCCGGAGCGGACCGAGGACGCCGGGACGCTGCCCGTGGCCGAGGTGTACGAACCGGAGACCTACCTCTTCGGCGGCCCGCGCTCCATGCCCTGGGTGCACGAGCTGTTCACCGCGGACTCCCGGGCCTGGCTGGACGTGCACACCGCCGCGGCCGGTGCACCGGCTCCGGTCGGCTGGCGGGTGTCCCTGGCCCTGCTGCACGCCGTGTTCGACGGGCTGGGCATCGTCGGCTGGGAGCACCGCGGGGTCTGGCGGGTGGTGCGGGAGGAGACCGGCCGGCGGCTGCCGGGCGGTCTCGGCGAGCCGGACCTGCGCCGGGCCGCCGCCGGGATCCGCGCCTACTGGGAGCAGAGCCCCGAGGACCGGCTCCAGGCCCTGCCGAAGGCGTGGCGGGACGTCCTCGGCGAACATCTGGCGGCGGTGGGGCGGGCCGCAGAACGCTGGCGCGGCCACTACTTCGCCTCCGGTGAGGCCACGGTCGGTCCCCGCCGGGCCGCCGCCCACCACGTGATCTTCCACTGGAACCGGGGCGCGCTCCCCACCGCGCGCCAGTGCCTGCTCACCGAGGCACTCGCCGCCGACGGCCGGGCGGAGGCGGACTGAGCATGGAACACGTACCGGCACGAGCGGCCCGGCCGGCCGACGGGCGGGACGGCCAGGACAGGCGCGTAAGGCACGACAACAGCCACGCCAGCCACGACCCGACACGCGGAACCACGACCGAACCCGCCCACACACCCGGCACCACGGTCGCCCCCACGCACACACCCCACACGGCACCCGGAACCGCAGCCGCACCGCACCGCACAGGCGGCACGCCCCCCGCGGGCACGCCCGTACCGGCACGAGCCACCGAACCGGCCGACCCGCGCGGCACCCTGCTCGGGGCCACGGCGCTGCTGCGGCTG
>NZ_JACBWZ010000444.1 GCF_013870595.1 Streptomyces sp. WELS2
GGACCTGCTGGCGGACGTCGTCGACGCGGCCGTGGAGACGCTGGGCGGCATCGCGTTCATCGGCTCGCCCGACGTCGCCTACCTTTCGTCGGCCGTGCGCGCCCTCGCCTTCCACCCGCCGTCCCGCGGGAGCGTCGCGGCGGAACTGGCCGACTACTTCGCAGGGCAACCGCTGCGGCTGTCCTGACCCCCCGAGAACCGCGGATGGAAGGCCGGACGTGGACATCAAGAATCCCTACGAGTCACCCGTCACCTTCAAGCTGCACCGCGCCGAGTACCTCGTCGGCTTCGCCGCGACGATCGTGCTGACGGTGCTGCACCTCGGCGACATCCGCTGGCCGGTCTGGCTGGCGCTGTTCCTGTACATCGACGTCATCGGATACATCCCCGGCGCCGTCGCCTTCCGGCGCAGCCCCGACGGACGCATCCCCAAGACGTACTACGTCCTGTACAACTCGACGCACAGCCTGATCACCTGCGCGCTGGTGGCCGGACTGTGGATGTGGCTGGCCGGGCCGGAGTGGGCGTTGCTGGCCATCCCGTTCCACGTCCTCGGCGACCGCGGGGTCTTCGGCAACTTCCTCAAGCCGTTCGGCCGGCCGTTCGAACCCGTCGCCAACCCGCAGTACGACCGGCTGGCCGCCGCCCTGGGGCGGCGGGCCGTGGGTTCCAGGGTGCCGGCCGGGCCCGGCCCGGACGCCGAGGGGCGGCCGGAGACCGGGACGGGCGAGGGGACGATCGCCACGGGGGCCGCCCGGTGACGGGGCCCGTCCGGGCGCCGGCCCGCCTCCCCGGCCGGCCGCGGTCCGTGCCCGACTACACCGCAGCGGACAGCGCCCGCCGCGCACTGCGCACCCTCAGCACCGCGGTGACCGTCCTGACCGTGGGCGGCGGCCGGCCGCACGGCACCACGGTCAGCGCGGTGGTCGCGCTGTCGCGGCTCCCCCTGCTGCTCGGGCTGTGCCTGCGCCCCACCTCCACGTTCACCGAACGGCTCGGCGAGACCCCGCTGTTCTCCGTCAATGTGCTCGGCGCCGCGCAGGAACCGGTTGCCCGGCACTTCGCCGACCCCGAACGGCCCGACGGCGCCGCCCAGTTCACCGGGCTCGCCTGGACGCCCGATCCGCTCACCGGCGCACCCCTCCTCGCGGCCTGCGTGGCCCACCTGGCCTGTTCCGTCGTCAGCCGGCACCGCGTCGGCGACCACGACCTGGTCGTCGCCGAGGTCGTCGGCGGCGCGAGCGCCGGCGGTGACCCGCTGGTCGGCTTCGCCACCCGGCTGCACCGAGGGCTGCGCAGGACCGACGACCCGGACCCTTGGGAGTGAAGACCCGATGACGACCGACGTACCGCTGGAAGCCGACTGGGACCGTGCCCCGAACCTCCTCGACGGAGCGCGGGAGCTGACCCTCACCGCCGAACGGTGCGACCTCGCCTACTGGCTGACCGCGGTGGCGCAGGGCACCCTGCGCGGCCGTGCCGGGCGCGGCCACGCCACCACCACGCCGGACCACATGCGCGCGCCCGGCCCGCTGCGCGAGGCGCTCGTCCTGGAACTCGGCAACCGCTCGCTGTCGGAGCTGCGGGCGGTCCAGGTGCTGTCCCACTACGTGATCGGGGCGCCCGGGCTCGCGGAGACCGAGTTCTTCGTCACGCAGGTGGTGGACGAGGCGCGCCACTCCATGGTCTTCCGCAACCATCTGCTCGAACTGGGCGTGCCCGCGGACCGGTTGCACGACCGGATCCGGCAGGAGGGTGCGGACTACACCAAGCGCATCCTCGACCCGATCTCCGAGTTCGCCACGGCCGTCGTACGCGACGAGGGCGACTTCATCGGGGCGGTGGCCGTGTTCACCATCGTCATCGAAGGCGTGCTGGCGCCCGCGGCCGAGCTGAGCGAACGCAAGTGGGGCCTGCTCGACCCGGCCGCCGCCGAGATCGCCCGCGGCGCCTCCATCGACGAGATCCGGCACCTGGCGGTGGGCAGCTCCATCGTCCGCGAGCACCTGGCCCGGAACCCCAAGTACCGGTCCCGGCTGATCGAACTCGTCAAGCGCGGACGGCGGTTGTGGGACGAACTGCCCGTCGACGAGTTCGTCCTGCACCGGGAGCGGCTCTTCCAGGAGGGCATGGGCGCCCATGCCGGACTGCTCGCCGACTACGAGGTGTTCCCCGGCCGGCGGCTGCTGGACACCACGGCGGAGGAACGGTACGACCTCGCGGAGCGCTGGACCGACGACATGGCCCGCACCCGCCTGCCCGAGATGGGCATCCCGGAGGCCGTGGACATCATCGTCACCGGCCGCTGAGGGCGGGCGGCCATGGGATCACGGACGCCCGGCACCCGCGCCGGCCGGCCGGCGGCGAGGGCCGGCCTGACCACCCCGAAGATCGTCTTCCTCGTCGTGGCCGCGGCGGCCCCGATGGCCGGCGTGGTGGGCTCGGTGCCCCTGGCGTTCGCCCTGGGCAACGGCGTCGGGGCCCCGGCGGCCTTCCTGCTCTCCGGCGCCACACTGCTGTGCTTCTCGGTCGGCTACGCGGCCCTGAGCCGCCGGATCACCAGCGCCGGCGGCTTCTACACCTACGTCGTCAGGGGACTCGGCCGGCCGGCGGGCCTGCCCGCCGGGCTGATCGCCCTGCTCGCCTACAACGCCACCGTGACCGGCGTCACCGGCGCCTTCGCCTACTTCGCCGACCTGGTCGCCGCCTCCCACGGCCTGCACCTGTCCTGGCAGTGGTGGGCCGTGGCGGGCATCGCCGCGATGGCGTTCATGGGGTACCACCGGATCGACCTGAGCGCCCGCCTGCTGGCCGTGCTGATGCTCTGCGAGGTCGCCGTCCTGCTCGTGGTCGGCTTCTGCGTCGTCGCCCGGCGGGGGGCCGCCGCGCTCCCCGCCGCCTCCTTCGCCCCGCACCACGTCTTCGCCTCCGGCCTCGGCGTGGCGCTGATGTTCGCGCTGATCTCCTACATCGGGTTCGAGGCGGCGGCCCTCTACGGGGAGGAGGCCCGCGACCCCGGGCGCAGCGTCCCGCTGGCGACGTATGTGTCGGTGGTGCTCATCACCGTGTTCTTCGCGCTCGTCAGCTGGGTCGCCGTCGGCGGTGTCGGCGTGGACCGGCTGCGGCCGACCGCGCGCGGCGAACTGGGCGACATGTTCTTCCGCCTCGCCGAGCGGTACACCGGCGAGGCCGTCACCACGGTCATGCAGGTGCTGCTGTGCACCAGCCTGTTCGGCGCGATGCTGGGCCTGCACAACGCCGCCAACCGCTATCTGTACGTGCTCGGCCGGGAGCGGGTGCTGCCCTCCTGGCTCGGCGCCGTGCACCCGCGGCACGGCGCACCGCACCGCGCCGGGCTCGTCCAGGCCGGCGTCACGGCCGCCGTCTGCGCGGTCTTCGCCGCCGTCGGCCTCGACCCGTACACCAGCCTCGCCACCACGACCCTGGCCCTGGGGGCGGTGGGGCTGATGGCGCTGCAAGGGGCGGTCAGCGTCGCGGTGATCGCCTTCTTCGCCCGGCGGCCCGGCGGCCACTGGTGGCGGTGCGCCGTCGCACCGCTGCTCTCCCTCGGCGGCATCGGCGCCGAGCTGGTGCTGCTCCTGGACAACTTCCCGGTGGTCACCGGGACCCACTCGGCGCTGGTGAACCGGCTGCCCTGGCTGCTGGTGGCCGCGGTGGTCTGGGGCGTCGCCCAGGCGCTGTACCTCAGGAGGCGCGCACCCGGCCGGTACGCGGCGATCGGCGGCGCGAGGGACACGGCGGCGGCCACCGCCCCCGGTCAGAACAGGCGGAGTTTGTCGTCCTCGATGCCCCGGAGGGCGTCGTAGTCCAGGACGTGGCAGTCGATGCCGCGGTCGGTGGCGAGGACGCGGGCCTGGGGCTTGATCTCCTGCGCGGCGAAGATGCCGCGGACCGGCGCCAGATGCGGGTCGCGGTTCAGCAGGTCCAGGTAACGGGTGAGCTGTTCGACGCCGTCGATCTCGCCCCGCCGCTTGATCTCCACCGCGACCGTCCGCCCGTCGGCGTCCCGGCACAGGATGTCCACCGGCCCGATCGCGGTCATGTACTCGCGGCGGATCAGGGTGTACCCGTCGCCCAGGGTCTCGATGCGGTCGGCGAGCAGCTCCTGGAGGTGCGCTTCCACGCCGTCCTTGATCAGGCCCGGGTCGACCCCGAGTTCGTGCGAGGAGTCGTGGAGGATCTCCTCCATCGTGATGATCAGTTTCTCGCCCGCCTTGTTGACGACGGTCCACACCCCGGCGTCGTCGCCGGTCCCCTCCTTCAGCGTGCAGGGCGGCGACATCCAGTTGAGCGGCTTGTAGGCCCGGTCGTCGGCGTGGATGGAGACGCTGCCGTCCGCCTTGACCAGGATCAGTCGCGGTGCCGAGGGCAGATGGGCGGTGAGCCGGCCGGCGTAGTCGACCGAGCATCGGGCAATGACGAGACGCATGGTCGGCAACGCTACTCGACGCGCGCCGGTGCACGCGATCCGCCCATCCCGCTCCCTGCGGATCGTCCCGATTGTCCCTGGAACCTCTTGTTCATCCCTGGCCGATAGTGAGCATGAGCCGACCGTTCCATATACGCATTCTGCTGGTGTGGTCACCGACCGTTGCCTACCGTAGGGACGGGAGGTTGCGGCCCCTGTACCGAGCGTGTTCGAAGTCGCGAACTCCCCTATCTGTCCGCCAGCCCCTGCGCTTCGGGGGTGCGAGAGGAGAACCCATGTCGCTCGACGTCTCACCGGCCCTACTCGAACAGGCCGAGCGAGGCGAGGTCGACGAAGCAGCATTCGTCGACTGCGTCCGGACCTCCCTGCCCTACGCATGGGAGATGATCAGCTCCCTGGTGGCCCAGCTGAAGGTGGACGGCGGACCCTTCGCCGACAACCAGACGCCCCCGCCGGACGAGCAGGCGCGCGGTCAGCTGCTGCGTGCGCTCGCGAGTGACGCGATACGCGGCGCGCTCCAGCGGCACTTCGGTGTACGGCTGGCCTTCCAGAACTGCCACCGCGTGGCGGTGTTCCCGCTGGACGCCTCGGTGGACGAGACGCTGTCCCGCTTCACGTCCGTGCGCGCCCAGCTGCTCAACCAGTCCCCGGAGCTCCGGGACTGCTGACGCGGCCGCGGCACGGCCGGGACCGGGTCGCCGAAGCCGTCGGCTTGCCGCTCCACCCCGTGGGAG
>NZ_JACBWZ010000445.1 GCF_013870595.1 Streptomyces sp. WELS2
GTGCGTACCGCCCCGCGGCCACGGCCTCGCCGTGACGACGACGGCCCCCGCCCTGCTGCGGCACAGGACGGGGGCCGGGAAGCCGTACCGCTCACGGGGAGCCGGCGAGGGCCGGGGTCACGCCGAGCCGACGAACACCACCAGCAGCAGCCACACCACCGGAGCCGTGGGCAGCAGCGAGTCCAGGCGGTCCATGATGCCGCCGTGGCCGGGGAGCAGGGTGCCCATGTCCTTGATGCCCAGGTCGCGCTTGATCATGGATTCGCCGAGGTCGCCCAGCGTGGCGCTGGCCGCGACCGCCAGGCCCAGCACCAGGCCCTGCCACCACGCTCCGCCGTCGATCAGGAACCGCATGCACAGCGCGCCCGCCACCATCGCGAACAGCACCGCGCCCAGCAGGCCCTCGCGTGTCTTGCCGGGGCTGATGCGCGGGGCGAGCTTGTGCTTGCCGAAGCGCCAGCCGACCGCGTAGGCGCCGGTGTCGCTGACGACCGTCAGCAGCAGGAAGGTCAGCACCCGCCAGGGACCGTCGTCGGCGGCGAGCATCAGCGCGACGAACGTGGCCAGGAAAGGCACGTAGAACGCGGCGAAGACACCGGCCGTGACGTCCTTGAGGTAGTTCTCCGGGGGTTCCGTCATGCGCCAGACCAGGGTCGCCAGAGCGGTCAGCGCCATGGCCACCCACGCGCCCTCGGCACCGCGCACATAGCCGGCGACGACCATGGCCGCACCGCCCACCGCGAGCGGCACGAGAGGCGCCCTGATCTCCTTGCGCTCCTTGAGCCTGCTGGTCAGCTCCCACAGACCGACGACGACGGCGACCGCGATCACGCCGACGAAGACGGCCTTCTTGACGAACAGGGACGCGACGATCACCACGCCGAGCCCGACGCCGACCCCTATGGCCGCGCTCAGGTCCCGGCCCGCGCTCTTCTTCTGCGGCGCCGGCGGCGGCTGCGGGACGTCGGACATGGGCTCCGGGTTCTGGGTCTCGGCCGGGAGCTCCCGGGCCTGGAACGTCTCGTCTCGGAACAGGGGGCCGCCCAGCCGAGCGGCCCCCCGGTCGTCGTCCTGGTCTCCGCCATACGCGGGGCCGTCGGGCACGATGGGCATGGGGCGAGTCTGCTGCGCCTCAGGCGCATCGTACGCGGGACCCGCCGGGGCAGCCCCTTGGACAGGCCCACCCACGGTGGACCCCCAGTAGCCGGTCTGCCCCGCGGGTGGCGGCGCCCCCCAGGAAGAGTCGCTCATCAGACTTCGAGCAGCTCCGCTTCCTTGTGCTTCAGGAGCTCGTCCACCTGGGCGACGTACTTCGCCGTCAGGTCGTCGAGGTCCTTCTCCGCACGGCGGCCCTCGTCCTCACCGATCTCGCCGTCCTTGACGAGCTTGTCGATGGCGTCCTTGGCCTTGCGGCGCACGGAGCGGATGGAGACCTTCGCGTCCTCGCCCTTGCCCTTGGCGACCTTGATGTACTCGCGGCGGCGCTCCTCGGTCAGCTCGGGGAACACCACCCGGATGATGTTGCCGTCGTTGCTGGGGTTGACGCCCAGGTCGGAGTCGCGGATCGCCTGCTCGATGTTGCGCAGCGCGCTCTTGTCGAACGGGGTCACGACCGCCATGCGCGGCTCCGGCACGGAGAACGAGGCCAGCTGGTTGATCGGCGTCGGGGCACCGTAGTAGTCGGCCACGATCTTGTTGAACATCGCCGGGTGCGCACGGCCGGTGCGGATCGCGGCGAAGTCCTCCTTGGCGACCACGACGGCCTTCTCCATCTTCTCCTCGGCTTCGAGGAGGGTCTCTTCGATCACCACTTGCTCCTGCGTGTCTTGAGTAAGGCCCGGCTGCGGTTCCTGGGTCGGTCGGCGGCCGGCTGCGTCGCGTCTTCTTCCTGCACGGTTCCCGACCGGCAGGACATTGTCCATCCCCCGGCCGGGGTCCGGCCCCCTCACAGGGCCGCACATCACCGGCCGGGTTGATCCCGGGTCAGTCCCGGCTGCCCTGGTCACCCACCAGCGTGCCGATCTTCTCACCCTTGACGGCGCGGGCGATATTGCCCTCCGCGAGGAGCTCGAAGACGAGGATCGGGAGCCTGTTGTCACGGCACAGCGTGATGGCGGTGGCGTCGGCGACCTTGAGATCCCGGGTGATGACCTCGCCGTAGCCGAGCGCGTCGAACTTGACGGCGTCGGGGTTGGTCTTGGGGTCGGAGTCGTAGACCCCGTCCACGCCGTTCTTGCCCATGAGCAGCGCCTCGGCGTCGATCTCCAGGGCGCGCTGGGCGGCGGTGGTGTCGGTGGAGAAGTAGGGCATGCCCATACCGGCGCCGAAGATGACCACGCGGCCCTTCTCCAGGTGGCGCACGGCGCGCAGCGGGATGTACGGCTCGGCGACCTGGCCCATGGTGATGGCGGTCTGCACGCGGGACTGGATGCCCTCCTTCTCCAGGAAGTCCTGGAGGGCGAGGCAGTTCATCACGGTGCCGAGCATGCCCATGTAGTCGGAGCGGGCGCGGTCCATGCCGCGCTGCTGGAGTTCGGCGCCGCGGAAGAAGTTGCCGCCGCCGATGACGACCGCGATCTGGGCGCCGTCGCGCACGACGGCCGCGATCTCGCGGGCGATCTTGTGCACCACGTCCGGGTCGACGCCCAGGCCCCCGCCACCGGAGAAGGCCTCTCCGGACAGCTTCAGCAGAAACCGGCCGCGTACTTTGCCGTCGTCGCTCTTCTGGGCCTTGGTGGTCATGGGGGATCCCGCCTCTTTCACGTGTTGCACATACGAAGAAGGCCATTGCCGATGGGGTCGCTTTTCGCTCCCATGCGCGGCAATGGCCTCCTCGTCAGATCTGCTGCCGTCCGCCGCACGCCGGGGTGTGGCAATGGGGACGGACGACTGCGGTCGACCCTATCGGGATTTCCTCACGGAACTCCGCCGGGGTCGCGCGTCGATCGCGGTACGGACTCAGATGCCGACCTTGATGCGCGAGAAGCGCTTCAGGGTGACACCGGCCTCGTCCAGGACCTTCTGGACCGACTTCTTGTTGTCCAGCGCGTACGGCTGGCCCAGCAGCGTGGCGTCCTTGAAGAAGCCGTTCAGACGACCCTCGACGATCTTGGCGATCGCGGCCTCGGGCTTGCCCTCGGCGCGGGTGGTCTCCTCGGCGATACGGCGCTCGGACTCGACGACGTCCGCCGGGACGTCCTCCTTGGCCAGGTACTTCGGCGCGAAGGCGGCGATGTGCTGCGCGACGCCCTTGGCGACCTCGGCGTTCGGCTTGTCGAGCTCGACCAGGACACCGATCTGCGGGGGCAGGTCGGGCATGGTGCGGTGCATGTAGGCGGTGACGTAGCCGTCGGAGAACTGCGCGAAGCGGTCCAGGACGATCTTCTCGCCGAGGTTGGCGTTGGCCTCGTCCACGAACGCCTGGACGGTCTTGCCGGCCTCGATCTCGGAGGCCAGCAGGGTCTCGATGTCGGCCGGGTTCGTCTTGGCGACGTGCTCGGCGATGGCCTTGGCCACGGCCTGGAACTTCTCGCCCTTGGCGACGAAGTCCGTCTCGCACTTCAGCTCGACCAGGACACCGGAGGAGTTGTCGTCGGCGATGATGGAGACCACGGCGCCGTTCTCGGCGGAGCGGCCCTCGCGCTTGGCGACGCCCTTCTGGCCCTTGATGCGCAGCGCTTCGACGGCCTTCTCGACGTTGCCCTCGGCCTCGTCCAGCGCCTTCTTGCAGTCCATCATGCCGGCGCCGGTGAGCTCACGGAGCTTCTTGACGTCGGCGGCGGTGTAGTTCGCCATGAGTCTGTGAGTCTTTCTCGTTGAGATCCGCACGGTCGCGACCCAGATGTAGTCGCGGCCCGCGTACGGGCTGACCTACGGGTGAACAGCGGGGGCGGTTTTCAACGCGCCGGAAGCGCTACCGCCCCCACTGTCGAACGCTGCCTGCGTCAGGCCTGCTCGCCCTCGGCGGCCGGCGCCTCGGCGGCGGGGGCCTCGGCGGCAGGGGCCTCGGCGGCGGCCGGAGCCTCCTCGGCCTTCTTCTCACCCTCCAGCAGGTCGCGCTCCCACTCGGCGAGCGGCTCGCCCGCGGCCTTCTCGCCCTTCTCACCGGCGGCCACGCCGGAACGGGCGATGAGGCCCTCGGCGACGGCGTCGGCGATCACACGGGTGAGCAGGGTGACGGAGCGGATCGCGTCGTCGTTGCCCGGGATCTTGTAGTCGACCTCGTCGGGGTCGCAGTTGGTGTCGAGGATCGCGACGACCGGGATGTTCAGCTTCCGGGCCTCGCCAACGGCGATGTGCTCCTTCTTGGTGTCCACGATCCAGACGGCGCTGGGCACCTTCTGCATCTCGCGGATACCGCCGAGGGTCTTCTCCAGCTTGGCCTTCTCGCGGGAGAGGACCAGCAGCTCCTTCTTGGTCAGACCGGAGGCCGCGACGTCCTCGAAGTCGATCTGCTCGAGCTCCTTGAGGCGCTGCAGACGCTTGTAGACGGTCGAGAAGTTGGTGAGCATGCCGCCCAGCCAGCGCTGGTTGACGTAGGGCATGCCGACGCGGGTGGCCTGCTCGGCGATGGCCTCCTGCGCCTGCTTCTTCGTGCCGACGAACATGACCGTGCCGCCGTGGGCGACGGTCTCCTTGACGAACTCGTAGGCGCGGTCGATGTACGACAGCGACTGGAGCAGGTCGATGATGTAGATGCCGTTGCGCTCGGTGAAGATGAAGCGCTTCATCTTCGGGTTCCAGCGACGGGTCTGGTGACCGAAGTGGACGCCGCTCTCCAGCAGCTCCCGCATCGTGACGACGGCCATGGCCGTTTCTCCTTGGTGTTCTCGGTTGTGCCGCGTCCGCCGGACGGCGGTCGCGCCTGACGCCCGCGACGCGCCGTGCCGCTAAGGACCGAGGGGCGCTTGGTAGGAACCGTTGCCGGCCGCCGTACCGGGGCGTGCGAAGTCGACCCGGTGACCCGGATCGCCAGAAGAAGTGTACGGGACCGACGGAGCGCCGGGTGACGGCACTGTCCACAACCGGCGAGTAGTCCACAGACTCCGGCCGCCGGCGGCGGGGTGCGGGACGGTGTACCGCATGCGCTACATGACGTTGTGGACGACTGTGCCGCTGGTGCTGGCGTACTGTTCGATGTCGGTGTCGAGCGTGGCCAGCTCCCGGTAGTACGCCTCCA
>NZ_JACBWZ010000446.1 GCF_013870595.1 Streptomyces sp. WELS2
GTCCACCTGCGCAACGACCTGTTCTCCTACCAGCGCGAGGTCGAGGAGGAGGGCGAGAACAGCAACGGCGTGCTGGTCCTGGAGACGTTCTTCCAGTGCACCACCCAGGAGGCCGCCGACATCGTCAACGACGTCCTCACCTCCCGGCTGCACCAGTTCGAGCACACCGCGCTCACCGAAGTGCCCGCCGTCGCCCTGGAGAAGGGACTGACCCCCGCCGAGGTGGCCGACGTCGCCGCCTACACCAAGGGGCTCCAGGACTGGCAGTCCGGCGGCCACGAATGGCACCTGCGCTCCAGCCGCTACATGAACAAGGGCGCCCGCACCCGCTCGCCGTGGCAGCTGCCGAGCGGCCTCGGCACCTCGGCCGCCGACATCGGCGCCCTCCTCGCCTCGGCCGCGCAGGACCGCCTGCGCTCCTACTCCCACGTGCCCTTCCAGAAGGTCGGCCCGTCCCGCATCCCCGACCTGTACATGCCCTTCGAACTCCAGCTCAGCCCCCACCTCGACCAGGCCCGCGGCCGCCTCGTCGACTGGTGCCACCGCATGGGCATCCTCCAGGAGGGGGTCTGGGACGAGGACAAGCTGGCCGCCTACGACCTCGCGCTGTGCTCCGCGGGCCTGGACCCGGACGCCACCCCCGAGGCCCTCGACCTGAGCGCGCACTGGCTCGCCTGGGGAACCTACGGCGACGACTACTACCCGCTGGTGTACGGCCACCGCAGGGACCTGGCCGCCGCCCGCCTGACCACGGCGCGGCTCTCGCAGTGCATGCCGGTCGAGGGCGAGGCGGCCGTCGTCCCCGGCAACGCCATGGAACGCGCGCTGATCGACCTGTGGACGCGCACCACGGCCACCATGACCACCGACCAGCGGCGCACCCTGAAGGCGGCCGTCGACACGATGACCGAGAGCTGGGTCTGGGAACTGTCCAACCAGCTCCAGAACCGCATCCCGGACCCGGTCGACTACCTGGAGATGCGGCGCGCCACCTTCGGCTCCGACCTCACCCTGAGCCTGTGCCGGATGGGGCAGGGCCCCGCCATCCCGGCCGAGGTGTACGCCAGCGGCCCGGTGCGCTCCCTGGAGAACGCCGCCATCGACTACGCCTGCCTCCTCAACGACGTCTTCTCCTACCAGAAGGAGATCGAGTACGAGGGCGAGATCCACAACGCCGTCCTCGTGGTGCAGAACTTCTTCGGCGTGGACTACCCCTCCGCGCTGACCGTCGTCCAGGACCTCGTCAACCAGCGCATGCGACAGTTCGAGCACGTCATCGCGCACGAACTGCCCGTCCTGTACGACGACTTCGCACTGTCCGAGGAGGCCAGGGCCGCCATGGGCGCCTATGTGCTGGACTTGCGGAACTGGCTGGCGGGCATCCTGAACTGGCACCGGTCCGTCGACCGGTACAAGGCCGAGTGGCTGGGCCGCCGCGCCCACGGCTTCCTGCCCGACCGGCCGCCCGCCGTGCCCACCCTGTCGCTCGGCTGACGCTCGCCGAATCTCCTCGTACGGAACCGGGCATTCAGGGAACTTCGGTGACTCCTCGGGAGTCTTCAGGAGCAAGGGGAACAACAAGTCGCCAACACGGGGGGTGTTCGGCCTTGACCGAGACGATCGAGAGGCTCGCCGCAGACACCGGGCGGGTGCCCGCACCGACCACGAAGGAACTGACGCCGTACGTGGCGCCGTTGACCGTACCGCCGGTCCTGCGGCCCGCCACGGACGACGTCCTGCGCGAAACCGAGATCGCGCTGCGCCCGACCTGGGTGCGGCTCCACCCGCAGCTGCCGCCGACCCTCATGTGGGGCTACGACGGGCAGGTGCCGGGTCCCACCATCGAAGTGCGGCGCGGCCGGCGCGTCCGCATCGCCTGGACCAACCGCATCCCCAAGGAGAGCGAGTACCCGGTCACGGCGGTGGAGGTGCGGCGGCGGCCGGAAGGCCCGCAGCCCACCACGGAGCCCGGCCGCGGGGGCGTCGAGCCGGACAAGGACGTCGCCGCCCTGCCCGCCTGGCTGGTGACCCATCTGCACGGCGCCCAGACCGGCGGCGGCAACGACGGCTGGACGGACAACGCCGTCGGCCCCGGCGACGCCCAGCTGTCGGAGTACCCGAACGACCACCAGGCGGTCCAGTGGTGGTACCACGACCACGCCATGAACATCACCCGCTGGAACGTGATGGCGGGCCTGTACGGCACCTACCTGGTCCGGGACGACGAGGAGGACGCCCTCCACCTGCCGTCCGGGGAGCGGGAGATACCGCTGCTCATCGCCGACCGCAACATCGACACCGACGAGGACGGCCGGCTCAACGGCCGGCTGCTGCACAAGACGCTGATCGTCCAGGACCGCAACCCGGAGACGGGCAAGCCGGTCTCCATCCCGTTCACCGGCCCGTACACCACGGTCAACGGCCGGATCTGGCCCTACGCCGAGGTGGACCCGGCCTGGTACCGCTTCCGGCTGGTCAACGCGTCCAACGCGCGCATCTTCCACCTGGTCCTGATCGACGAGGACGGCGAGCCGGTGCCCGGCATCGTGCACCAGATCGGCAGCGACGGCGGCCTGCTGCCGCGCCCGGTACCGGTCGACTTCGACGCGGAGCTGCCCGACCTGACCGCCGCGCCGGCCGAGCGGTTCGACCTGCTGATCGACTTCCGCGCCCTGGCCGGCCGGACCCTGCGCCTGGTGAACAAGGGGCCCAACGAGCCCGCCGGGGTGGCCGATGCGGCCGGGGACGTGGCGTACCCGGACGTGCTCCAGTTCCGGGTCCGGGACGACTGCGAGGAGGACACCTTCGAACTGCCCGAGGTGCTCTCCGGCTCCTTCCGCCGCCTCACCCACGACATACCGCACGGCCACCGTCTGATCCTGCTCACCCCGCCCGCCACCAAGGGCGGCGGCGGTCACCCGGAGATCTGGGAGATGACCGAGATCGAGCGCCCGGCGGGCCTCAGGCTCCCGGCCGACGGCATCGTGCTGACCCTGCTCGACCGCGACATCAACAAGCTGCGCGAGGCCGACAAGATCTTCGGCACGAAGATCAAGGCCGTCATGTCCAACTCCTTCGAGCTGGAGAAGGCCGTCCTCGACGCCGACCTCGTCATCGGCGCGGTCCTCATCCCGGGCGCCAAGGCCCCGAAGCTGGTCACCAACGAGATGGTGTCCCGGATGAAGCCCGGAAGTGTCCTTGTCGACATCGCGATCGACCAGGGCGGCTGCTTCGAGGACTCCCGCCCCACCACGCACGCCGAGCCGACCTTCAAGGTGCACAACTCGGTCTTCTACTGCGTCGCCAACATGCCGGGCGGTGTGCCCAACACCTCCACCAACGCGCTCACCAACGCGACGCTGCCGTACATCGTCTCGCTGGCCAACAACGGCTGGGTGGAGGCGCTGCGCCGCGACGCCGCGCTCGCCAAGGGCCTCAACACCCATGACGGCAAGGTGGTTTACAAGGAGGTGGCGGAGGCCCACGGCCTGCCCCACGTCGAGCTGGACTCGCTGCTCGGCTGACCTGCGCCAGCAGGTCACGACCGGGTGAGTCGTCAAGTCACCACCCGTCAAAAGGCGATTCGTCAACACGACTCGTCAATCCCGCGCACCCGGCCGGACCTTGCCCGACAAGGTCCGGCCGGATGTGTGTATGGTCACTTTGCGGCTCTCGGTCAACTCGCCTCGAACGTAACGCTTCGACCGATTCGCACACCCGGGAAACCTGCTGTGCGACGGCCGTACGCCCTTGACAGCGACATGTTTCATTGCCGACACATCCTGCCGGGTCCGGCGGATTGTGTTGCTGCGGACCGCCGACACGCCATAGAGTCGCCAACCGTCGGCATGGTGCCACGCTGACCTTGTCTAGAAGTTTCCTGGTCACCAAGGAGGTAAGACGACTTGTGAATGAGTCGACATTTTCTCCCGGGGGTGGTCAACCAGGAATGCCGGTCCGGGGCCAGGGCCCCGCGGGATTCGAGGCTGTCGGCTCCGTAGCTGTGCGCACCTTCGCAGCCCACCAGAGTTCCGGTCCGCACGCGGCCGGGACAGCACACCAGAGCATGGATGGCCATCACGTGAACGCCATGGCCGGCGACGGAAGTGGCGCGCCCCACAACCACTTCGCCGACTACGACGAACTGCCCGAGGGGCACTTCTACGACCCCGACGCCGAGTACGAGCCGGATCCGGAGTACGCGGCCACGCTCGCGCCCGACGCGGCCCGTCAGCGCCGTGAGCGCATCGGCCCGACCGGACGCCCGCTGCCCTACTTCCCGATCCCGGGCCCGCTGACCGACCACGGCCCCGCGAAGATCATCGCGATGTGCAACCAGAAGGGCGGCGTCGGCAAGACGACGTCGACCATCAACCTGGGCGCCGCGCTCGCGGAGTACGGCCGGCGCGTGCTGCTCGTGGACTTCGACCCGCAGGGCGCGCTGTCGGTGGGTCTCGGGGTGAACCCGATGGAGCTCGACCTCACCGTCTACAACCTGCTCATGGAGCGGGGCATGTCCGCGGACGAGGTCCTGCTGAAGACCGCGGTCCCCAACATGGACCTGCTGCCCTCCAACATCGACCTGTCGGCCGCCGAGGTCCAGCTGGTCTCCGAGGTCGCGCGCGAGTCCACGCTCCAGCGGGCCCTGAAGCCGCTGCTGCCCGACTACGACTACATCGTGATCGACTGCCAGCCCTCGCTCGGCCTGCTCACCGTCAACGCCCTGACGGCCGCTCACAAGGTGATCGTGCCGCTGGAGTGCGAGTTCTTCGCGCTGCGCGGTGTGGCCCTGCTGACCGAGACCATCGAGAAGGTCCAGGAGCGGCTCAACCCCGAGCTGGAGCTCGACGGCATCCTCGCCACGATGTACGACTCGCGCACCGTCCACAGCCGCGAGGTGCTGGCCCGCGTGGTCGAGGCCTTCGACGATCACGTCTACCACACGGTCATCGGCCGCACGGTCCGCTTCCCGGAGACCACGGTCGCCGGTGAGCCGATCACCACGTACGCCTCCAACTCCGTCGGTGCCGCCGCCTACCGCCAGCTCGCCAGGGAGGTGCTCGCCCGGTGTCACGCCGAGTGAGTCTGCCCGGGGCCGACGAACTCTTCCGTACGACAGGAGGGATGGCGCTCCAGCCGTCCACTCCCCGGCGCGCGGCGGGCGGCGAGGCCCGGGTG
>NZ_JACBWZ010000447.1 GCF_013870595.1 Streptomyces sp. WELS2
GCGCCCCCGCCTTCCTGCACGGCGTCGCCTCCGGCGACCCGCTGCCCGACGGCGTGCTGCTGTGGACCCGGGTGACCCCCGTCCCCGAGGCGATACCCGGCTCCGGGCTCGGCCCGGACACCGAGGTCGGCTGGGTCGTGGCCCGCGACAAGGCGCTGACGGACGTCGTCGCCCGGGGCTCCGTCACCGCCACGGCCGCCTCCGACCACACCGTCAAGGCCGATGTCCGGGGCCTGGCCCCCGCCACGGACTACTGGTTCCGCTTCTCCGCCGGCGGCACCGACTCCCCGGTGGCGCGCACCCGCACCGCGCCGGCGGCGGACGCGGACGTCTCCTCCCTGCGCTTCGGCGTGGTCTCCTGCGCCAACTGGGAGGCCGGGTACTTCGCCGCCTACCGCCATCTG
The DNA here is from genome assembly GCF_013870595.1 of Streptomyces sp. WELS2. Classification (GTDB taxonomy): domain Bacteria; phylum Actinomycetota; class Actinomycetes; order Streptomycetales; family Streptomycetaceae; genus Streptomyces. Next base: position 405 of record NZ_JACBWZ010000447.1, read on the forward strand.
GCGGCCCGGGGCGACCTGGACGCCTGGCTGCACCTCGGCGACTACATCTACGAGTACAAGTCCGGGGAGTACGCCGCCCGGGGCAGGGTCGTCCGCCCGCACGCGCCGGCGAACGAGATCCTCACCCTGGCCGACTACCGGACACGGCACGCGAAGTACAAGACCGACCCCGACCTCCAGGCCCTGCACCTGACGGCGCCGGTCGTCGCGATCTGGGACGACCACGAGTTCGCCGACAACGCCTGGCAGGGCGGCGCGGTCAACCACACCGAGGGCGCCGAGGGCACCTGGGCGGCCCGTCAGGCCGCCGCCAAGCAGGCCTACTTCGAGTGGATGCCGGTCCGCCCGGCCCTCGCCGGCACCACCTACCGGCGGCTGCGCTTCGGCAGGCTCGCCGATCTGTCCCTGCTGGACCTGCGCTCCTTCCGCTCGCAGCAGGCGTCCACGGCGAGCGGCTCGGTCGACGACCCGGACCGCACGCTCACCGGCCGCGCCCAGCTCGACTGGCTCAAGGCCGGTCTGCGGGCCTCCGACACGAAGTGGCGGCTGGTCGGCAACTCGGTGATGATCTCGCCGTTCGCCATCGGCTCGCTCTCCGCCGACCTGCTGAAGCCGCTCGCCAAGCTGCTCGGCCTGCCGCAGGAGGGCATCGCCCTCAACACCGACCAGTGGGACGGCTACACCGACGACCGCCGGGAACTCCTGGCCCACCTGCGGTCCAACGCCATCAAGAACACCGTCTTCCTGACCGGTGACATCCACATGGCGTGGGCCAACGACGTGCCGGTGGACGCGGGCACCTACCCGCTGACGCCGTCGGCGGCCACCGAGTTCGTGGTGACCTCGGTGACCTCCGACAACCTGGACGACATCGCCAAGGTGCCCGAGGGCACGGTCTCCGCGGTCGCCGCCCCGGTCATCAAGGCCGCCAACCGGCACGTCCACTGGGTCGACACGGACCGGCACGGCTACGGCGTGCTGGACATCACCGCCGAGCGGGCGCAGATGGACTACTACGTCCTGTCCGACCGCACCGACCCGGACGCCCGCGCCGCCTGGACGCGCTCGTACCGCACCCTGAGCGGCACCCAGAAGGTCGAGCGGACCTACGACCCGGTGTGATCCCTCACCCGAGCGTCTCGAGGAAGCCGAGCGCCACCCGCCAGGTGGCCTCGGCGGCCTCCGCGTCGTAGTCCGGCAGCCCGGGGTCGGTGTAGAGGTGGCCGGCCCCGGCGTACCGGTAGACCTCCACGTCGGCGCCGGTGCGGCCCATCTGCAGATACCAGGCGCTCAGCCAGTCGTCCGGCTCGAACGGGTCGGGTTCGGCCACGTGCAGCTGCACCGGCAGTCCGTCCACGTGCGCGTTCGGCGCGATGTCGGAGGTGCCGTGCAGGAGCAGCAGCCCGCGCGCCTTCTCGTCGCCGAGGGCGAGGGTCTGGGCGACGGAGGCGCCGAGCGAGAACCCGGCGTACACCAGTCCGCGTTCGGAGTACGGCGCCGCCGCCAGCACGGCCCGCTTCAGCAGCTCCTCCTTGCCGATCCCCTCGTTGAACTCCATGCCCGCCTCGACGGTGTCGAACGTGTAGCCCTCGAAGAGGTCCGGCGTCCACACCTCGTGGCCCGCCGCGCGCAGCCGGTCCGCGGCCTCGCGCACCGCGGGCCTGAGCCCGTAGGTCGAGTGAAAGAGCATGATGTTCATGAGGCCATGGTGCCAGCCGGGCACGCCGGGGGCGTATCGCGGCCCCTACCCATCCGCGTCCCGAAGACACATGTTCATGACCGGCCAGGCCGGTTACGTTCGGAGGCATGGAGACCGTACTCCGCCCCGTGATCGTGGCCGGCGGCGCCGTGGCTCTGACCCTGCTGGTCGGCTGGGCCACGGACGTGCTGCTGCGCAAGGCCGACGGAAGCCGTGGCGACACCCCGCTGTGGGACCTGCTGCGGCGCGGCCGTGTGCCCTATCAACTCGTGCTGTGCTCCGCCCTGCTCAGAGGCTCCTACGACCAGGCCCGGCTGTTCCCCGAGCACCGCACCGGCGTCGGCCGCACGCTGACCCTGGTGCTGATCGGTGCGGCGGCCTGGCTGGTGATCCGGATCGCGGCGGCCATAGTCGAGACGACGTACACCCGTTACGCGCGCGCCCACCACGACCCGGCCCGGGTCCGCCGGGTGCGCACCCAGGTGACGCTGATCATGCGGGTGGTGTCGGCGATCGTCGGGGTGGTCGCCGTGGCGGCGATGCTGCTGACGTTCCCGGCGATGCGCGCGGCCGGCGCCTCGCTGCTGGCCTCGGCCGGTGTCCTCGGCATCGTGGCCGGCGTCGCCGCGCAGTCCACGCTGTCCAACATGTTCGCCGGGTTGCAGATCGCCTTCGGCGACATGGTCCGGATCGGCGACACGGTCGTGGTGGACGGCGAGTGGGGCACGGTCGAGGAGATCACCCTGACCTTTCTGACGGTCCGCACCTGGGACGAGCGCCGGATCACCATGCCGGTGTCGTACTTCACCTCCAAGCCGTTCGAGAACTGGTCCCGGGGCACCCCGCAGATGACCGGGATCGTCTACTGGCATCTCGACCACAGCGCGCCGGTGGAGGCGATGCGCGAGAAGCTGCGGGACATCCTGCGCGCGTGCCCGGCCTGGGACGGCCGCGCCTACAACCTCCAGGTGACGGACAGCACACCCAACACCATCCAGGTGCGGGCCCTGGTGACGGCGAAGGACGCGGACGACATCTGGACGATCCGGGTCACGGTCCGCGAGCAGATGATCACCTGGCTGGCCGCGGAACACCCCTACGCGCTGCCCCGGGTGAACACCACCGGCGCGGCCCTCCCCCCGCACCAGGCGCCCTCCCCCGACGGCACGTCCTTCCGCAAGGCCTACGAGTTCCCGCGCCCCGGCCGCGGCTGAGCGGACGTCACCGCAGGCTCCGTACGTCGAGATGGCGCAGCACCCGGTCCACGATCTCCGGGTCCGCGCCGGGCTCGCTCCGCGCGGCCAGCACCTCGTGCCGCGCGGCGCTGAGCATCTCGTTCTGGATGCGCCGCACCCGCTTGATCCGCTTGACCCGCTGCACCTGGGCCTCGCGCCGCTCCTCCTCCCCCATGTCCGGGCTGATCCGGATGCCGATCTCGAAGGCGCGCCGCAGCATCTGCTCGGACAGTTCCTCGGGCAGCTCCTCCACCTGCTCGATCTCCCGCAGTCGGCGCTTGGCCGCCTTCGCGGCCCGCACGGCCAGTTCCTTCTCGAACTCCTTCTCCCGCGCCGCGTCGGCCCGCACCCCGAGCCGCCGCACCAGCCAGGGCAGCGTCAGTCCCTGCACCACCAGCGTGGCGACGATCACTCCGAAGGCGATGAAGACGATCTCGTCCCGGTCGGGGAAGGGGGAGCCGTCGTCGGTCCGAAGCGGCACGGCCAGCGCCAGCGCCACCGAGGCCACCCCGCGCATCCCGGCCCACCACATCACGACGGTCTCCCGCCAGCTCACCGGGATCTCCTCGTCGTAGTCCCGGCGGGCGTGCAGCCGTTTGGTCAGCCAGGTCGCCGGCAGCAGCCACAGCAGCCGTACGACGACCACCACGCCCACGACGGCCGCCGCCCAGCCGAGCATCTCGCCCCACCGGCCCTGGGCCGTGTGGATGGCGTTGTGCAGCTCCAGTCCGATGAGCCCGAAGGCGACTCCGGTGACGAGGGTGTCGATGATGTCCCAGAAGGTGTGCCCGGCGAGCCGGGTCAGCACGTCGTCGGCGCCGGTGGCGTACTCGGCGAGGAAGAGGGCGGTGGTGAGCACGGCGAGCACCCCGGAGCCGTGCAGCCGCTCCGCGAGCACGTAGGAGGCGTAGGGCACCAGCAGGGTCATGCCGATCTGGAGCGTCGGGTCGCCCAGCAGGTCCATCAGCTTGTTGGCGCCCCAGCCCAGCGCCAGTCCCACGGCGACCGCGACGACGGCGGACAGCACCAGGTCCAGCCCGGCCCGCCAGGCCGAGAAGGTGCCGCTGACGACGGCGGCGATCGCCACGTGGTACAGGACGATGGCCGTGACGTCGTTGAACAGCCCCTCGCCCTCCAGGATCGACACCAGCCGGCGCGGCAGTCCCAGCTGTCCGGCGACGCTGGTCGCGGCGACCGGGTCGGGCGGGGCGATCAGGGCGCCGAGCGCGACGGCGGCGGCGAACGGCAGTCCGGGCACGATCTGGTGGGCGACGAACGCCACGCAGAACATCGTCACGAACACCAGGGCGACGGCCAGCAGGAAGATCGGCCGGACGTTGGCCGCGAACTGCCGCCAGGAGGTGCGGCGCACGGCGGCGTAGAGCAGCGGCGGCAGCAGACCCGGCAGGATCAGCTCGGGCGGGATGTCCACGTTGGGTACGAAATCCGCCACAGCCAGGACCCCGCCGAACAGGGTCATCAGCACCGGCGACGGCATCCCCAGCCGGTCTCCGACCGGGACGCTCACCAGGGCCCCGAGCAGCAGTACGAACAACAGAGCCAGCTGGTCCACGGACGGCGCTCCGGGGGTCGACGATCACACGGCCGCATCCCAGTCTGCCATCGCGACCTGCGGATTCCGGACGACGTCCCGGCCGGGCGAGGTCCCGTCACCACCCGCCGGTGCGGGGCAGCCGGCTTCTACAGGGCCCGGCGCATCGCCCGGTGCGGTATGCCGGCGTCCTGGAACCGGGGGCCGTACGCCGTGTAGCCCAGGCGTTCGTAGAAGCCGAGGGCCTGGGTCTGGGCGTGCAGGTCCACCGCCGTGAGGCCGCGC
>NZ_JACBWZ010000448.1 GCF_013870595.1 Streptomyces sp. WELS2
GGAACCCTCTTGGGGTTCGTTCGGTCCGAGCATGCGGGCGTATCTCCCGTCAGGCTCCCGGGCGCCGCACCTGGTCCGGCGCCGGTCTCAGGGGACCGTCCGCCGTTGACGTCCGCGGCCCGCGCGATGCGCGGTGGCCGCCGTCCGGGGCGCGGGCGCCGCACGGGAGCACTCTGTGTCCTGTCTCGCCGGTTCCGTACGCCTTGTCGGTACGGCCTGGCGAAAGTCTTCTGGTCGGTGCGCTGCCCGACCCAGGTGGCTCCCGAGTACGAGGGCGGCGCTACGACGTCCGTCCCTACGCGGGACCTTCCGGCATGGGCGCCGTCGCGGCGGCGGCCGGCTGGGCCGTCAGGGCCCCGGCAGCCTCGCGGTCGGGCGCGAGCGGGTCGGTCACCGTGCCGGTCTCTTCATCGAACAGCCCCTGCGCCAGCCTGGTCACCGCTGCGGGGACCGGCGGCGCCAGGTCGGCCACGGCGCGGAGACCGGACAGGACGTCGTCGGGTCGTACGGCAGGCGTCACGTGCCGAACAACCAGCCGCAGTATCGCACAGGGGCGGTCGCTCGGCCTATCAGCCGGAGCGCCGTGCGTTTCCAGGCTCACCACGGCCGGGCGGGCGTCGAAGGTGCGGACGCCGTTCTTCGTCATCCGCTGCACCTCCACGGTCCCGGCCCGGTTGAAGGCCTCGGCCGCGCGCTCGGCCTCGGCCGGCTCCACGCCGTCCAGCCGCAGCTCCCAGACGGAGGCGGTCAGCCGGTCGGCGAGGCCGGAGGTCCGTGCCTCGACCGCCTCGACGATGTCGAGCCCGGCGGGCAGCGACTCGTCGAGGAGGGCGCGCAGGGTCTCCGGGTCGCGCGGCGCGGTGAGCGCGATCTCCAGGTACTCCGCCTCACTGCCCGTGCCGGTGGGTGCGGCATTGGCGTACGAGACCTTGGGGTGCGGCGTGAACCCGGCCGAGTACGCCATGGGCACCTCGGCGCGGCGCAGCGCCCGCTCGAAGGCGCGCTGGAAGTCTCGGTGGCTGGTGAACCTCAGGCGGCCGCGCTTGGTGTAGCGCAGGCGAATGCGCTGCACCGCGGGTGCGGGCGGCGGGCCTTCGGGCTGTCGCTTGCCCAGTGTCGCTCAGTCCTTCGTGAGTGCGGTCGTACTCCTACCAAGAGTACGTGTGTCGCGGGCCACGGGTTCCCGCCGGTCCACCGGGGCCGGCTGCCGGGGGCTGCCGAACAGCATCCGGCGGAACTCGGCGCGGGCCTGGCGGACCGTGTCGCGGGCCGTGGTCACCGCTTCCCGGGTAACCCGTCCCACCGCGCGTACGCCCAGGGCGACGGGCCGCAGGACGGCGTCGCGCACCGCGTGCCCGGCGGGGGTGAGGACGGTGCGGTACGCCCAGCGCACCGGTTCCACGAAGATCCACCGGAAGAGGGCGGCGAGGGCGCGTCCGACGGCCCGGGAGATCCGGCCCGCGATCCGCCAGGCGTGTCCGAGGGCGTCCCCGGCCTCCCGGGCGACGAGTGCCAGGAACCGGCCGACGGGCGCGAGGACCCAGCGCCACAGCGCGAGCGCGGGCAGGACGAGCAGCACCCGGGCGGTCCAGTACAGGACCAGGCCGATCCCGGCGACGAGGAGGCCCAGCAGCCGGGCGAGTCCTCGCACGCACCAGGCGACGGCCCGGCCGACGGGGGCGAGGACCCGGGTGTGGAGCCATCGCGCGGGGACGACGACCAGGTACCGCACCAGCCAGGCGACGGCCGTGTACCCGCCGAGCCCGACGACGGCCAGTACGGCGCCGGCGCCCTTCAGCAGCCACGCCAGCGCGCGCCCCACGGGGACCAGCACGCGCGCGTAGACCCACGCGAGCCCGGCGCCCACCCCGCGCGCCAGCCGGGCGAGGGCGTGTCCGAGGGGGGTGAGGAGGTACCGGTGGCACCACAGGACCGGTACGACGACGAGGACCCGGACGAGCCAGGCGAGTGCCCTGCCGGCGGGGGCCAGGAGGTACCGCCACAGGGCCAGGAAGGGCCACACGAACAGGGCCCGTCCGGTCCACAGGAGAGCCCGTCCGAGTGGTTTGAGCACGGTGTCCCGCAGAAGCCGTCCGATGACGACGAGCGCGTCCCACACCATCCGCACCGGCACGACCAGCACCAGGACGACGATCCGCACGGGCAGGCGGACGGCGACGACGAGGCACCCTTCGGGCTGGTGGCGCGGTTCCGGCGGCTTCTGGAGATCCATGTCCGGAAAGACGCGCGGACCGGCCGATCGGATCCAGCCATGTCATGTTCACTACGACACATGCCGGGCGTGCGCCCACCGGACGCCACCGAGCCCCCTCCCGGGCGGGCGAGGGGGCTCAGGGATCGTGCGGGGACGTGGGCAGCGGGCGCCTCAGTGCGAGTGACCGCTCGCGGCCGGCGCCGGGCCGGCGTTCTTCACCGTCAGCGGCAGCAGCTTCTTGCCCGTCGGGCCGATCTGGATGTGGGTGTCCATCTGGGGGCAGACACCGCAGTCGAAGCACGGGGTCCAGCGGCAGTCCTCGACCTCGGTCTCGTCCAGGGCGTCCTGCCAGTCCTCCCAGAGCCAGTCCTTGTCCAGACCGGAGTCGAGGTGGTCCCAGGGCAGGACCTCCTCGTAGGTGCGCTCACGGGTGGTGTACCAGTCGACGTCCACGCCGAAGGGGGCGAGGGCCTTCTCCGCGCACGCCATCCAGCGGTCGTAGGAGAAGTGCTCGCGCCAGCCGTCGAACCGGCCGCCGTCGTCGTACACCGCGCGGATCACCGCGCCGATGCGGCGGTCACCGCGGGAGAGCAGGCCCTCCACGATGCCGGGCTTGCCGTCGTGGTAGCGGAAGCCGATCGAGCGGCCGTACTTCTTGTCGCCGCGGATCTTGTCGCGCAGCTTCGCCAGGCGCGCGTCCGTCTCCTCGGCCGACAGCTGCGGCGCCCACTGGAAGGGGGTGTGCGGCTTGGGCACGAAGCCGCCGATGGAGACCGTGCAGCGGATGTCGTTGGAGCCGGAGACCTCGCGGCCCTTCTGGATCACGCGCGTGGCCATGTCGGCGATCTGGAGGACGTCGTCGTCGGTCTCCGTCGGCAGACCGCACATGAAGTACAGCTTCACCTGGCGCCAGCCGTTGCCGTAGGCCGTCGCGACCGTACGGATCAGGTCCTCTTCCGAGACCATCTTGTTGATGACCTTGCGGATGCGCTCCGAGCCGCCCTCGGGGGCGAAGGTCAGACCGGACCGGCGGCCGTTGCGGGTCAGCTCGTTGGCCAGGTCGATGTTGAAGGCGTCCACGCGGGTGGAGGGCAGGGAGAGGCCGATCTTGTCGTCCTCGTACCGGTCCGCGAGGCCCTTGGCGACGTCGCCGATCTCACTGTGGTCGGCCGAGGACAGGGACAGCAGGCCCACCTCCTCGAAGCCGGTCGCCTTCAGGCCCTTGTCGACCATCTCGCCGATGCCGGTGATGGACCGCTCACGCACCGGGCGCGTGATCATGCCGGCCTGGCAGAAGCGGCAGCCGCGGGTGCAGCCGCGGAAGATCTCCACGGACATCCGCTCGTGGACCGTCTCCGCCAGCGGCACCAGGGGCTGCTTCGGGTACGGCCACTCGTCCAGGTCCATGACCGTGTGCTTGGACACCCGCCACGGCACGCCGGAGCGGTTGGGCACCACACGGGCGATCCGGCCGTCCGGCAGGTACTCCACGTCGTAGAAGGCCGGGACGTACACCCCGCCCGTCTTCGCGAGGCGGAACAGCACCTCCTCGCGGCCGCCGGGGCGGCCCTCGGCCTTCCACTCGCGGATGATCCGGGTCATGTCGAGGACGGCCTGCTCGCCGTCGCCGATCACGGCCGCGTCGATGAAGTCGGCGATCGGCTCCGGGTTGAAGGCCGCGTGGCCGCCGGCCAGGACGATCGGGTCGTCCTCGGTGCGGTCCCGGGACTCCAGCGGGATGCCCGCCAGGTCCAGCGCGGTGAGCATGTTGGTGTAGCCCAGCTCCGTGGAGAAGCTGAGGCCGAACACGTCGAACGCCTTCACCGGACGGTGGCTGTCCACCGTGAACTGCGGGACGCCGTGCTCACGCATCAGCGCCTCCAGGTCCGGCCAGACGCTGTAGGTGCGCTCGGCGAGGACGCCCTCCTGCTCGTTGAGGACCTCGTAGAGGATCATGACGCCCTGGTTGGGCAGACCCACCTCGTACGCGTCCGGGTACATGAGCGCCCAGCGGACGTCGCACTCGTCCCACGGCTTGACCGTGGAGTTGAGCTCTCCGCCGACGTACTGGATCGGCTTCTGCACGTGCGGGAGCAGAGCTTCGAGCTGCGGGAAAACCGACTCGACAGGCATCTCGCGAACCTTCATGAGCTGACGGGGGTATCCCCCGGCCGGAGGCTGGGGGCGGGGTGACCATCAAGCGTAACCCGCCCGGCGGGGCGTCCCGCACGCTCAGCCGGAGAGCCGGTCGGCGATCTTCTCCCACCGCCCGGCCAGCTCCGCCTCCAGCCGGGCCGCGTGGCCCTCCTCCCTGCCGTACAGCAGCCCGTAGGTGAACGTGCTCTCCCCCGCCGCGTGGGCCACCGCGGCCAGCTCGCGCAGGGTGCGGCGGGCCATGACGCCGTCCTGGTGGTCGCCGAGCAGGGTGGTCAGGCTCTTCATGGCCTTGGTGAGGGCGCGGGCGGGGGCGCCCAGGGCGTCGGTGGCGGCCTCGGCCGCGTACCGGGTGCGCTTGGCCTTCTTGCGGGCCTCGTGCAGCGCGCGGTCACGCTCCTCGCCTGCCGGCAGGGCGAGCGCGTGCTCCAGCAGGGCCGCCAGCTTCCGCTCGTCCTTGCGCACGGCCTTGGCGAGCGCCTTCTTCGGTTTCCGCGCCGCCGCCGCGCGCAGCGGGGGGTCGGCGAGCAGGGCGTCCAGGGCGTCGAGCAGGGCCAGGTAGCGGCGGGAGTCCAGGACGCCGGTCAGATGGGCGTGGGCGCCGTGGCGGGCCTCGGCCCAGGCGGTGAGCCGTTCCGGGACGGGGCCGGTGACCAGGTCGGGCGGCAGCGCGTCGAGGGCGCTGGTCAGCCGGTCGGCCAGCACCTCCTGGTCGCGTTCGGTGCCCAGCTCGCCCGCGAGCCACTTCAGCTCGGCGCCCACGGGTCCGGTGGCGGCGCGGTCGAGGACGCCGGTGAAGGTGCGC
>NZ_JACBWZ010000449.1 GCF_013870595.1 Streptomyces sp. WELS2
CCGGGTGGCGACGGCGATCTGCGCGCTTCTGGAGGCCTGGTCGGCCGTCGGGGCGTAGGCGGTGCCGCCGTACGCGCGCCAGGTGCCGGCGGAGAACTGGAGCCCGCCGTAGTAGCCGTTGCCGGTGTTGATGTGCCAGTTGCCGCCGCTCTCGCACCGGGCGATGCGGTCCCACACCCCGTTGTCCGCCGCGGCGGCGTTGCCGGTCGCGGCCAGCAGGCCCAGGGGGGCCAGCAGGGCGGCTCCCGCGAGGGTGGCCGCGGCGCGGCCCTTGCGGGTGCCCTCGGAACGGGCGGGGTGACGGGTGGTATCGGCACACTCGGACATATGGTTCCCTCTCCACGAACCCGGGCTCCCCCGGGCGGAACGCGCCGGGACCCCGCATGACCGCGGTCCCTCGCGCCCGCCCCGTCCGCCGCGGCCGGTGTCGGCGATCGTGCTCTGCCTGACGCGGCCGGCGGACGTACCCGAGCGGTGCTCGTTGCACACGGCGGAGGAATCTAGGGAGGACGAGCGGCAGGAATCAACCAACTCACCGTCGTGCCAGGCCAGTTGCCGGTTACCGGAGGTAGCGGCGATTTCCGGCCACCCACTACATCCGGCGATTTACGGATATTCCCACCACCACCCCTCGACGGCCTGTGAGCCACCTCACCCTTTCAAGCGCCTTCCGTATACAAGAAGTTGACGGTGTGTGCCGGATTCCGCACCCAAGGTGACCCTGTGCGGGGGAAGGCGCGAACCAGTCCGCCCCAAGGCGTGACTCCCACCACAGCACGTCCGTTGTCTTCTTCATGAGCCCGCAACCCCGGGGCTCATCGGCCGGGAGCCACCCGGCCGACATCAGCACCGCATCCCGAGGGAGCCACCCGTGCCGCGCATGCTCGACGTCAGTGACGCCGTACGCGCCGAGATCGGCGACGAAGAAGCCGAACGGCTGCTCGCCGGAGAGAACGCCCCGGGCAGTTACGACTGCACGTCCTGCCGCACCCCGGGCGACTCCGAGCAGGAGCGCACCAGCACCGTACTGTTCGTCGGCGACGAGACCGCCGTCCTCGCCTTCGCCCACGCCGGCTGCCTGCCCTCGCAGGTCGTGCAGGTCACGGAGGAGCAGTTGCGGGGCGCCGTCCGGTCCATCGGCGTCGTCGACGACGAACCGGCCGGCGGCGAGCCGCAGCGGTCCGCGCCCGAGCAGGCGGTGCTCGGCGTGACCAGCGGACTGGTCCTGCTCGACGGCGAGTTGCACCCCGCACTCGTGGTCGAACCCACCTCCGCGATCGTCCGGCCGGGCACGGACGGGCCCGGCGACGACTTCCTCCCGCTGCTCATCGAGCAGGGCTTCACACCGGTGACCGGGCTGACCGGTGTCCCCGAGGTGCTGCACGGCTGGTCCGTGCTGCTGGCCGTGGGCCGGCTGCACGCGGTGCTCCAGCCGGGCGGCGACGGCGGCCGGCCGGTGGCCTGGTGGCAGGCGCACCAGCCGCTCCAGGTGACCGACGGCTGGCGGGCCGCCGCCAACAAGCACCAGCAGGTGCTGATGTTCGCGGCGCCGGTCGGGTCCATCGGGCGGCAGCCGAGGGAGGACCTGCTGCGGGAGGCTCTCGACCGGGCCGCCGCGCAAGGGAGGCTGGTCGCCGCGGCGCTGCCGCTCGCCGGTACGTGAGACCCGCCCGCCGGACGGGCCGCGCTCCCTGGGGAATCGTACGACCGCATCCCTTTGGGGTTCCGGTCGTTTGGACATACGTGCACGCATACGACACACCGCCCCGTCGGTCCTTCTCCTCCGTGCCGCCCGCCCGGGCGGCACGGGAGGCTTCCGGTGGACCGTCGGCCACGCCGATCTACGACACGCTCTACGCGGAGTGGGTCAAGACCTTCCGCACGCTGCCGGGGGACCGCAGCGGTGAGGAGGAGCTGAGGTTCAGCGCCTTCGGGGACTTCCCGGACGGCGGCAGCAGATACGGCGGCCACCGGGCGGGGACGTTCAGCAGCTCCTACAGCGCCTACAGCGCGGGTGCCTACAGCGCCCGGCAGCAGTCGCAGTGGCAGCGGGTCGGCACGCTCGGCCGGCAGGACTCCGGGGCGCCGTACGTCCCGGCCGCCGCCCTGCCCCCGGGGCAGCGCCGCGGCGCGTGACACCCCCGCACACGACGGGCGGCCCCTGGTTCTCCAGGGGCCGCCCGTCGTGTCGTACCGCTGTTACTTCTTCTTCGCGCCGCGCTTCTCGCGCACCCGCACCGAGATGTGGATCGGGGTGCCCTCGAAGCCGAACTCCTCGCGCAGCCGGCGTTCGATGAAGCGCCGGTAACCCGCCTCGATGAAGCCGGAGGCGAACAGCACGAATCGCGGCGGCTTGGTGCCGGCCTGGGTGCCGAACAGGATGCGCGGCTGCTTGCCGCCCCGGATCGGGTGCGGGTGGGCCGAGACCAGCTCGCCGAGGAAGGCGTTCAGCCGGCCGGTGGGAACACGGGTCTCCCAGCCCGCGAGGGCCGTCTCGATCGCCGGGACCAGCTTCTCCATGTGCCGGCCGGTGCGCGCCGAGACATTGACCCGGGGCGCCCAGGCAACCTGGCCCAGCTCGGTCTCGATCTCCCGCTCCAGGTAGTAGCGGCGCTCCTCGTCGAGGGTGTCCCACTTGTTGAAGGCCAGGACGATCGCGCGGCCCGCCTCGACGGCCATGGTGACGATCCGCTGGTCCTGCACCGAGATGCTCTCGGAGGCGTCGAGCAGGATGACCGCGACCTCCGCCTTCTCCACCGCGGCCGCCGTGCGCAGGGAGGCGTAGTAGTCGGCGCCCTGCTGGAGGTGGACCCGCTTGCGGATGCCGGCGGTGTCCACGAACTTCCAGGTCTTGCCGCCGAGTTCGATGATCTCGTCCACCGGGTCGCGGGTGGTGCCCGCCAGCTCGTTGACGACGACGCGCTCCTCGCCGGCAACCTTGTTCAGCAGCGAGGACTTGCCGACGTTCGGGCGGCCGATCAGGGCGATCCGGCGGGGGCCGCCGATCGCGGTGCCGAAGGACTGCTCGGGCGCGTCCGGCAGCACCTCCAGGACGGCGTCGAGCATGTCGCCGGTGCCGCGGCCGTGCAGCGCCGAGACCGGGTGGGGCTCGCCGAGGCCGAGGTTCCACAGATAGGCGGCGTCGGCCTCGCCGCTCGGGCCGTCGACCTTGTTGGCGCACAGCACGACCGGCTTGCCGGCCTTGCGCAGCAGCCGGACGACCGCCTCGTCGGTGTCGGTCGCGCCGACCTTGGCGTCCACGACGAAGACGACCGCGTCGGCCGCCTCGATCGCGTACTCGGCCTGGGCCGCCACGGAGGCGTCGATGCCGAGGACGTCCTGCTCCCAGCCGCCGGTGTCGACGACCTTGAAGCGGCGCCCGGCCCACTCGGCCTCGTAGGTGACGCGGTCGCGGGTGACGCCCGGCCGGTCCTCCACGACCGCCTCGCGGCGGCCGATCATCCGGTTCACCAGAGTCGACTTGCCGACATTGGGGCGGCCGACGACGGCGAGCACGGGCAGCGGGCCGTGGCCCGCCGCCTCGATGGCGCCCTCGACGTCCTCGATGTCGAAGCCCTCTTCCGCGGCGAGCTCCATGAACTCCGCGTACTCGGCGTCGCCGAGAGCCCCGTGCTCGTACTCGTGCTCGGCCGAGCCGTCGGGCTGGATGTCGTCGTTCATGAAGTCCGTACCTCGTCGTTCATTGGTGGTGATCGGTGGACCGGCCCGGTGGGGGCTGATCCACTACTCAAGTGTCGCCTAGCGCCCGGTCAGGCGCCTGGCGTTTTCCAGGTGGCTGGTGAGCTGTTTCCGGATCCGCTCGGTCGCCGCGTCCAGCGCCGCGCGCGTCCGCCGCCCAGTGCCGTCACCCGCCTCGAAGGGGTCTCCGAAGACCACGTCGACGCGGGAGCGCAGCGGGGGCAGTGCCTTGGTCAACCGGCTGGGGCGCTCGGCGCTTCCCAGGACGGCCACCGGGACGATCGGCGCCCCGCTGCGGACCGCGAAGTAGGCGAGCCCGGCGCGCAGCGCGGCGAAGTCGCCCTCGCCCCGGGTGCCCTCCGGGAAGATGCCCAGCACTCCCCCGTCCGCCAGCACGCCGAGCGCCTGGGAGATCGCGCCCCGGTCGGCCGTGGCGCGGTCCACCTTCAGCTGGCCGATGCCGGTCAGGAAGGGGTCCAGCGGGCCGACGAAGGCCTCCTTCTTGATCAGGAAGTGCGTGGGGCGGGGTGCCACGCCCATCACCATCGGTCCGTCGATGTTGTGGGAGTGGTTCACGGCGAGGATGACCGGGCCGGCGGCCGGCACCTTCCAGGCGCCGAGCACCCGCGGCCGCCACAGGCCGTACATCAGCCCGACGCCGATGCGGCGGCCGACCTCCGCACCCCGCCGTGAGGGCACCGGCACCGAGGTCACTTCCCGGCCCGCTTCTCCTCGACCAGGGTGACGACGCACTCGATGACCTGGGCGAGGGTCAGCTCGGTGGTGTCCACCTCGACGGCGTCGTCGGCCTTGGCGAGCGGCGAGGTCTTGCGGCTGGAGTCGGCCGCGTCCCGCTTGATCAGGGCCTCGCGGGTGGCGTGGACGTCGGCACCCTTCAGCTCGCCGCTGCGGCGGGCCGCGCGGGCCTCCGGGGAGGCGGTGAGGAAGATCTTCAGGTCGGCGTCCGGCAGGACGGTCGTCCCGATGTCCCGGCCCTCCACCACGATGCCGTGCTCCGCGGCGGCGGCCAGCGAGCGCTGGAGCTCGGTGATCCGGGTACGCACCTCGGGCACCGCGCTGACCGCGCTGACCTTGGAGGTGACCTCCTGGGTGCGGATCGGGCCGGACACGTCCACGCCGTCGACCGTGATGGTCGGGGCGGCCGGGTCGGTGCCGGAGACGATCTCCGGCTTCCCGGCGACGGCGGCGACGGCGGTCGGATCCTCCAGGTCGATGCCGTTGGTCACCATCCACCAGGTGATCGCCCGGTACTGGGCACCGGTGTCCAGGTAGCTGAGGCCGAGCTGCGCGGCGACGGCCTTCGACGTGCTCGACTTGCCCGTGCCGGAGGGACCGTCGATCGCGACGATCACGGGCCTGGCGGTCGGGGCGGCGCCGTTTTCCACGGGGGGACACCTTCCTGGTGCGGTGCGGGCGGGGGGCGGGGAGCGAGAGCGCCCCGCACAAGGTT